>NZ_CP192075.1:0-51522 GCF_050942345.1 Nocardia pseudovaccinii | reverse complement strand
TTTTCCTCACTCGGATTCAGGTGAGTCGCGATGCTGCGCCGGGCCTTCAGTAGGTTGGATCGGACGGCTTCGGGGGTGATCTGGAGCATCTGGGCGATCTCGGACGGCGTGTACTCGTCGATGGTCCACTGCAGAACTTGGCGCTGCCGCGGGGGAAGTTTGTCGATGACCCGTAGAATGTCGTGGCGCTGCTCCAGGGCTGCGAAATCGACGTCATCGGGCAATAGAGCGGACCGTTCTGGAATTTCGGGGGTGGAATACTCCTTGAGGCTGGCGACGCGGCGTACGAGTTCGCGGCCAGCGACCTTGTGTACCCACGCTTCTGGCTGCTGGATGTCGGACCACTTGTGCCAGGCCTTCGTCATTGTGTCCTGGGCGATTTCGGCCGCATCGGCCCATTCGGCGCCTTGGGACCGGAGGAATCGAACCAACCTCGGAGTAAACCGGCGGTAGAAGTCCGAGAAGGCGGCGAGCTCGGTGGCTTTGTATCCGCGCAGGCCGCTGAACGTGACGGGATGAGCTTCCTCAATGGGTTGGTCGTCAGTCATCGATTTCTTTCGAGGTCGGGGGGCCTATGGTCAGCCGAGTTCGTCGGCCTTCTCCGTGCAGATCATCAATTCGGCTGCCGCCTGGCAGAACTCGTGCCAAGTCAACGATGTACCGGCGGTGAACGCGCTGCTGCTTCGCCTGCCACCGTAGGCGTAGCCACAGCCCGCCAAAGGCGAACACGTGGATGCCGAGAGCTGTGATCGCAGCAGCGACAGTCGGAGTCATGAGGTCTTCCTCGTCTGGGAGCGATGTGCTGTCTACATGTAAGAGGCGCCTCAAGCCGTATGCGTGAACTCGCTCGGCGAAGTTGCGTAGACCGCTGTCTCTAAAACGATCGATTTTTCGACACTCGATCGTGGTGGGTCGGCATCAGGCTGTACTAACCACTGGGTGATGCAGCTCAGTATCGAGCAGAATCCATACGATGGCCGGGAGGGTGAGCGCGCTTCGCGCACAGGCACATACGAGTTCGACCGCGCTGCGAGCACGACTGAGCAAAGACTCTCGCGCGGCGTTCAGCCGTCGCGCGGGACGGATACGGTTGTTCCCCGCGGTCACGGCCGCGCTGATTGCCGGGCTGGGTGTAGCCTTCGCCGCCTACGGATTCCTACGCTTGTTCACCCGCGTCGACGCGACCAAGCAAGCCGCCGAGATCGACGTCACCCGCCTCGCGTTGACCGTCGTCGCCGGCGTCGGCGGTGTCGTTGCCCTCGTCATCGCCTACCGACGCCAACGCGATCTGGAACAGTCTCGGTTCGTCGAACGCTTCGGCGCCGCGGCCGCCCAACTCGGCGCCACCGACGTCGCAGTCCGGATCGCCGGGGTGTATGCGATGGCCGGCGTCGCCGACGAATCCGATGGGCTACGCCGCCAGCAGTGCATCGACGTGCTGTGCGGCTACCTGCGCCTGCCCTACAGCCCCGAACTCGGCGCCAACCACCAGAGCAAACTGGTCCTCAAACAGCACCGAGCGACAGCCGACGGCACCCGCGCCGACGACCAGGAACACCACCTTGAATACCGACATAACGACCGAGAAGTCCGTGCCACCATTGTCCGCGTCATTGCCGACCACCTCCGCCCCTCCGCAGAGTACAGCTGGTCGACAAGCGACTTCGACTTCCGCACAGCACATCTTGAGGATGTCGACCTCAGCAACGTGAAATTCTCGGGCGCTGCCCGGTTCCACGAGGCGACCTTCTCCGGTGACGCCCGGTTCCACGACGCGACCTTCTCCGGTGACGCCAATTTCGGTGGCACGACCTTCTCCGGCGATGTCTGGTTCGGCAACGTGACCTTCTCGGGTGACGCCAATTTCGGTGGCGCGACCTTCTCGGGTGACGCCAATTTCGTACACGCGACATTCTCCGGAATGGCTTGGTTGGTCGACGTGACCTTCTCCAGCGACGCCGGGTTCGGTGGCGCGACCTTCTCCCGCACCGCCTGGTTCGAGGATGCGATCTTCTCCGGCGCCGCCTGGTTCCGCAGCGCGACCTTCTGCCGCAGCACCACGTTCGAAGACGCGACCTTCTCCGGCACCGCTTCGTTCGAAGATGCGACCTTCTCCGGTAGCACCCGGTTCAAGAAGGTGGATTTTGGAACCGAGGCCATCTCGTTCGTCAGCCCGAGGCAGTGGGGTCCTCCGGCACCGGTGTTCGACTGGGACCAGGACGTCAGCCAGAAGCCTTCCAATGTCGAACCACGGGATTGGCCACCCACTGTGGCGGCGACCTCGTAGTCATACGGGCCGGGCGTTGAGAATCGTTCGTTTTACCGACACCGGGCCGCCGCGATCGGAACCCCTGGTCGTCCTCGCGCCAGGAGTGTCTGAAAAACGTGTCGAAAACCCTTGTTGTCCAACAAGTCCTGTCGGACCTTTCTCGTACAGTCCGGGTATGACCGACACCCTCGACCAGCCACCCGCGCTCGTTCTCGACGGCGATGCTCTCGATCCGATTGGCGGGGGCGGTGCGCTCGTCGGCTACGGGCGGGTCTCGACTAAGGGCCAGATTCTCGACCGTCAGATGCTCGCGCTGCGCGAGGCCGGATGCCAGAAGATCTTTGCGGACAAGAAGTCCGGGAAGAATGTCGAGCGCGAGGAGCTGTGGCGCTGCCTCGAATACCTGCGCCCCGGCGACACCCTGGTGGTGCCGTCGCTGGATCGGCTCGGTCGCTCCCTGCAAGATCTGATCTCGATCGTTGCCGGACTTCGCAAGCGCAGCATCGGATTCCGATCCCTGCATGAAGCGCTCGACACCACCACTCCCGGCGGGCGGCTGGTCTTCCATGTGTTCGCCGCGCTCGCCGAATTCATCCGCGAGCTGATCGTCGACGGCACCAACGAGGGCCTGGCCGCCGCACGCGCCCGCGGGCAGCGCCTCGGCCGCCCGCCGGCCATGTCCACCGAGCAGATCGCTCACGCCCGCGCCATGCTCACCCGGCCCGATGCGACGGTCTCGTCCATCGCCCGGGTCCTCGGCGTCTCCCGCTCCACGATCTACAAGTACGTGCCCGAACTCGGTACCGGGCAGCCAATCCTCGAAGTCGATTCCACCGCAACGGTCTAACCACCGAGACGCGTTCGCACCCACGCACAGCATCGACCGACACGGCCTCTGCGGACAGGCCTGCAGAGAAAGCAAAACGGGAGGCGCCTTTCCAAGGGCACCTCCCGCCGACGTTGGAGGAACTCACTGCAGCGAGTTTCCAACTTGGCAGGTTGGTCGCCGCAGGTCCGAGGATGCCTGCTGGGGGTCATCCATACGGCTCCGCTGTCATCACCCTTCTTCAGGTACCGGCTGCGCCGCGCATTCGAGGCTGACTGGGTGCCAGCTTGTTTCGTTTGCTGATTAGGCGCTCCCGATTCCGGGCTGATCGAAATGCTAGCACGGGCCCTGTCGGCCGCGCAACCAAGCATCATGCGGTTGACCTGGTTATATGGCAAGATTTTAAGTGCGTTATGAACTTCATAAAGCGCGAATAGATGCCTAGATGACATAGCGGACCTATATTTGCTGATATGCCAGTGATACGCTTGTTGATAAGTTGGTCATCGCTAGTGTGAAGAAGTATTGAGGACCTCAATGATACCTGCTGACGCCCGTGGAGGAACCGCAGACGCTGCGGGCGGGCGAGTGCTGCCGGAAGTTCCCCAGGTCTCGCTGGATACGGCCGCTGAGATCGCGGCCACCTCGGGCCGGCGCAAGGACACTCCTGTCCGCACGGCATTCGTACGGGACCGGAACGGGAAGGGTATTGCGCCGCTGGCTTGCCTCGTCAGCACCGGCGGCCGTGGTGGCGCAGTGGCCGTGAAGTTGTACCTCGCCCTGTTGTGGCGGTTGTCGGCCGAACCATTCGACACATCCATCCCAGCACGGAAGTGGGCCGAACTCCTCGGGCTACCCGACCCAACCACCCGAGGCGCACGGCGGATACACGATGCGCTGCGAATCCTCGAGGCGGACAAGCTGGTCCGCATCACCGCGCAGCCCGGCGAAGGTTCGAAGATCCAGCTGCTGGAGGAAAGTGGGCGCGGCGGCGCCTACACGCTCCCGTCCACCGCGTTTCAGCGCGCGGCCAAGGACAAGGAGATCGAGCACTTCTACTTCAAGGTTCCGACGACCTTGTGGACCGCAGGCCACATCCAGTCCATGTCGGCGCCCGCGCTGGCGATGCTGCTGGTGTGCCTGTCCAACCACAAAGCATCCGAAGGCAAACGAATCTGGTGGTCCACCAAGATCTTCCCGGAGCAGTACGGCCTGTCGCCCGCCACCCGAGCCCGCGGCACCAAAGAGCTGCAGGACCGCGACCTATTGTCGGTCACCAAGGAACTCGTCACCGACTCACCACATAGCAGCCGGACGTTCACCCGCGAGAGAGTCCGCAATATCTACCAGCTCATCAACGACGCAACGATCCCGAAACGCGCTCCCACACCCAAGCCGCCGGTACCTGCAGCATCCGCACCGACATCGACACTCCGGCGGCGTCCAACCAAAACGGCGAAAACTCCTCGTGCAGGACATGTCTCGTCCGGACGTGGTGTCTGAGCTGGCCGGACCCAAGCGCCATCCATCACGAAGTGCCCCTTACCGACGATCGACCCCTCGGAGACGGTCGTTTCCCGCCGAACGGCGTCGGCGCCCGCGACTTCCTCGGCGCGATGTCCGCGGACGCACCGGACCCGGTCGAGTCGGTGCGCTCGTAGATATCCGCCGCGACGTCTGGAGTAATTGCCCGGTGTGGGTATCGGTCGGCGCGGTGGCCTCGCCCTTCTGGCGGAGATGGCGACGCACGAGCAGTCCCACTCCGGTCGAGACGCCGGCACCGCCGCCGAGTGCGCCGGTCCACACCGGACCGGCCACGGCGCACAGCCCGAACAGCATGGCCACGGCGAACACGCCGATGCCGGTGAGGGCGGCGAGATACCCTATCTGCCTCCAACCCCAGTGACCGCTGCTGAGCAGCAGCGATTTGCGGTCGAGGAAGTCGAGCCAGTTCGTGGGCGGCGTCTCAGCGCGCACGAGTGCCAGGCAGAGCGGTGTGCCGCACTTGGGGCAGTCGACCGGAGTGTGGCGGTCCGGGGTGGGTCCGTGGTCGGCGGTCGGGATCGTCGGCATGAGCGGGGCCTCCTCGGTTGTGCTCTGCCGATCTCTTAGTCCGGTCCGCAGCGAATCCCCCGCCATCATCTGGTCGGAAATCTCTTCCAAACTATTTCGGGGGTGCGAGGGGGATTTCGTCGGCTCGCCTCTATAACCCCTGTATCCGCGCACACGAACGGTGCTCGGAGCATGGGTCGGCCGTTGTTGTCCGGCCCGAGGTTCGAGGCTCGTCGTGTGCGGAGGAGGAACTATGGGTACATCAGGCCACGACGGCGTGCCCGCCAATAGAGAGTCGCCTGACGTCGATCAGGCGGGCGACCTCGATGGTGAGGATTTGCTCGGCGAGCTGCTTCCCACCAACCTGGATCAGGAGATCGGCGCCCTGACCGAATCCGAGGACGGTGATCTCAAGCCAGCGTCACCGTGTAGTTCGTGTGGGCTGTGTTCGGCGGCGGTGGTGGAGGAGGCCGTCGGCGAACTGGACCGAGCCAACGCCGAACGGGGGCTGTTCGAGCTTCTGCTCGAACACAACGTCCAAGGCCCGGTATGGGAAACGGTTGTCGGTGACCTGGCGGAGTATGCGGTGCAGGTGCTCAGGGCGTGGATCCAGACCGACGAGATCTACAGCAAACTCGGCGCCAAACTTCGCGGTCTGGCTTCGTGGCCGGCTGCGCGCGAGCGACTGGCCACCGACCGGGCCTACCGCGACGACATCATCGACAACACCATCGCCGGGGCGTTGGAAAAGCTGCAGAAAGGGCTGCGGGCCAGGACGGGCTGGGACCCGTGCAGGGGGCTGAAACTGCGGTCATACTTCATCAACGGGTGCCTCGACGAGTTCAAGAACGTCTTCGAGAACGACCTACGGTGGTGGCGCACCCATCAGACCAGTCCGGTGGAATATGCAGACCTCGCCGAACTGGTCGGGCTCGGTTTTGAACCCCAATGGGGTTCCCGGCTCGGCATCGATCCCGCGATCACGGTGACCGAGCGCATGGTGATATCCGGATTCCTCTCGACACTCTCGTCGACAGACAAGATCATCGTGTTCGCGGTCGCGGAAGGCTACAAATACGCCGAGATCGCGCACCTGTTCCCGAACAAGACGTCGAAAGCCATCGAACGCCGGATGTCCCGGCTGCGAAAGCAGGCTCGTCTCTATGTGAGGAACCAGTAATGAACCGAAACGACGACAGCAAGAACCCGGAAGAGCCCGACCTCGTCGCGCGTACCCGCGCGCTGCTCGACCGTTCATCCCTAGGGGAAGAGGGCCCGCGGCTGCTCCGGGAAAGAACCGCTCGCGAACGCGTTGACCGGATTCGGGACCTACTCGCACACAGGCAGGCGCAGACCGACTTTCCGATATCCCCTGCGTTCGACTGCGTGCCGATAGACATCTCGGCGAGACTCGCCAGTGCGGGGACGAAGACCTACCAGATCACTACCCCATCCGGGGTCGGGCCGATGGCGCCGGCACGCAAGCCATGCCGCCGCGACGTTGACCTGGTGATCCGAAGCGAGCCGATCCGGCTGGAACCTCCCCGGAAGACCACCATTGATCATCACTCGACCTACATGGTTTTGGTATACGGCCGCCTCGGCACATATGCGATTATCGCGACACCCGCGAACCGCGTATTCGACGGACAACATCGAATTTCAACAATTTTTGCTACAACGAACAGATCGTACAAGTGCAAAGAGCCTGATCTGTTCCAAACGGTTGCACGGACAGTGCTTTCGGATTGTTTCCAGAGGCAATCACCGCTGACCGACATATTGGATCTGCTAGCAGCATCTTTCCGGCCGACGAGTATCGAAAATCAGTTTTCTCAGCAGTCAATTCATAATACCTCCGGCAAGGTCGCCGCCGTAATCGCACACTTCCAATCTCTAGTGAGACAGCGACTCAGAGAGGCAGAAGAGTACAAACCCAAGGTCAGATTCAAAGATCAGAGTTGCACAAATAGCATTTCCATGCCAAAAACAAGTGAGGATTCCAGATGTGATATCGAGAACCCAGAAGACGTAGAAGCCCTGGTCATCGCGGCAAACGAGCATGAGGTCGGGTTCTCGGCCGATCTCCGGAACAAGCCGTTCGGGTCGTTGCACGATGCCGTCCAGAAGATGGAACCGACGAAATTCAAGAACACATCCACCCCGGACTTCCAGAAAGAGCTGGAACAAACGATCACCTTGACCAAACCTGGCGGAAAGTTCGCCAAGTCCTGGGACGGAGAGATCGACAACACCGAGGTTCAGAACATCGTCCGCGTGTTCTCCAACGTCATCAAAAATATCTCCTGGATGCCACCGGAGGTCGGAAACCAAATCGATGGGGTCATCGACGTGCACCTACAAGAACTTGACTCGGAATTCGATGTCGGACAAACGATAGAAACCACTTGGACGTCCACTCCGATGAAGAAGGAAAGAGAACATGAGACGAGCGCTGCCGGGGATTGTTCTTTATTTTGAACCTTGGAGGTCCTGGTGATGAGAGTGATTCGACAGCGAGTACCGATGCTGTACGGGCCATCCAGGCGCGCCGCGCTGCATCTAGCCTCGTAATGCCGAGCCGTGCAAGCTCGTTCAGCCGGGCGGGTCTGGAATTGGCCTGAGCGAGAGGGAGAACCAGCCTCACGACTCGATCGCGAACGAAGAACGAGAAAGGCCTCAGGCGCCCGGTACCGGGAGCCTGAGGCCTTCGTTGTGCGGCGCGTCCGCGGGAACAGACGCTGCCGGTTCCCAGTTGCTCGGCCGTCTCGAGGCGATCATCTGGGGACTTCGCACCTAACCCCAAAGCTACCGGCGAGTAGCTTTGGTGGGTGTAGCTACACACTAAGGCACAGGTCGCCCTTATTTCCTCTTCTGGTGCCCGCCCCTGGGCAGTTGAACGATCTGGACTGTGCAGCCGCGCGAAACGATATGGTCGCGCCGGTTTCTGTTCCGCCTCTTCGCTCGGGGCGGTTTGCGTGTTGGGCAGGTGTTGAGCACCGGTTGGACGTATTCGGCGTCCATCGGTCTTTCGCTGGACGCGCGTTGGTCACGGGGCCGGAATCCGTTGGTCTACCTGGTCTTTCGACTATCTGTCCCAAAGATAAGACATGTCCGGTTTCTGCATTTGTAATCGTCCCGTGACAGTGCAGAATGATCTCCTGCTGGGACCGTGCGGATCGCGGACCAGTCCCTCCACGACTCGAGCGGGAACTCGGGGCCTGGGGGTGTCGTGACTTGGCACGAAGTCTCGGCCGTCTCAACCGAAGTGGTAGCCCGGGGCGCAGGCCAGCCTGCTCGCCGGTGGAGGTTCTGCGCGTACGCGGTGTGCTGTCGGGCGGAGTACCTGCCCTTGGGCTACCCCTAGCAGGAAGCGCAGATCATCTTGTTCCTCCAGTCGTTGCAGCGGCAACGTCAAACCGCGCAATCCGGTGGGCCTCAACCAGTTCCGGCCGCGCCGCTACCTGATGGCGGTATCCCGGACATACCGCCGGCGGTGCCCGTGGTGTCGTGGCCTGCGGCGTTTCTGGCCTCGGTCGTGGTGGTGGCCAGCTTCAGCTACCACTACATGCTGATCACGCACGGTGTCGACCCGCTGCGAGCTGTCCAGTACCTGATGGCGATCGTGGTCCCGGTGACCGTGCTGGTGCTGCCCTCGAGCGCGGTCGGCGCCGGAACCCGCGCCGTATTCCGGTTTCTCGGTGCGGTATTCGGCAATCTGGGCGGTGGCCCGCGATGATCGCTGCGGCGTCCTCCGGGCAGCCCGGCAGCGAGGAGTCGAGCGAAGACTCCGCCGCCGCATATATGGCGATGCTGCGCCGGGTGCATGAGCTATCCGGGTTCACCGCCGGGCAGATCTCCGCCTACTCCGGGCTGCCGCGCTCGACGGCATACCGGTTCATCGACCCCAAGAACAACACCCTGCCCAAGAACCGTGGCCAGGTCGAAGCGTTCCTGAATGCCTGTCGGCTGGCTCCCCAGGCCGTCGTGCGGATGCTGAACCTGTGGGACGAGGTCAGCGGCAACCCACCTCAGCAACCGCCGCATCCAGATCTCGGCAACGACCCGGATCACCGCTACCGAGTTCACGCCCAACGACTGGTCGTGAGCTCGGAATCCTCCTCCGAGGGGGAACATTCATGGCTCACCTGGCAGGAAGACCCCGAGCAGTGGCGCCAGGACAACACACCGCAGTTCCCCTGCGTGGCCCCCTCACCGTTCCCCCACCACAACGACCACGACCCGCCCGAACGCGCACACCCGATAAGCGAGCACTGCCACAGCTGCTCAACCCTCGGACGGTGCCACGGTGAGATCGCGCCGCAGCGACGGGTCGCCACCGTCGTTCAGACGATCACGACCCGTGCGTTCCCACTGGTGATGCTGACCATCGCCCTGTACCCGATGGCGGCGGCGGTGTGGTTCGGACACCGCTTCACCGGCGAATTCGCCGGAGTCCTGGCGCTGATTTTCGTGATGTGCCTGCTGTTCAGCACCGCGAGCTGGGTCCACAAACCGTCCTGGTCCCAGCTGCTCACCCCGATCCGACTCACCACCGCCACCGTCGCCGGCGTCGGTACCGGAGCACTCGCCTGGTTCGCGGTCTCGATCCCGCTCGTCGGGGCACTCACCGGGGTCGTCGTATTCACCGCCGCCCCCGCATGGATCAACCTGACCAGGCTGACCGGAATCGCCACCAGCACCCGCGGCGTATTCACCCTCATCACCGCAACCTGGTGCGGAATCATCCTCGGCTACGCCGCCTCCCTGGCCGACTTCCCCGCCCTCGGCGCCGTCCTCGTCGGCGTCATGGGAGCTGCCATGGCCGTGATGCTGCTGTCCAACAACATCTTCGACGAAGCTGAGAGCCGAACGCGACAGCCGACAGCGTGAAACCAAGGCCACCGTCGATGCTCCCGGGAACTCTGCCCCCGGGAGCATCACGGCAATGGCTGTGCCCCGCCGCGCTCAACTCCTGATGCGGCACCTCACGGCCCAGCAGCTGACTCTTAATCAGCGGGTTCGGGAGTACGAGTCCACCGACGGGGGTGTCGGATGCGCGACGTACCGTTGAAAACGCCGATACACCACCGCATTAGGGGGTCTGCGATGTCGAGTTTGGAAGAGCTGTACAACGAGCTCATCGCGAAATCGAAACTGCTCGACCACGACCCCGATCCCGCCCGTTTACACACGCTGCGTGAAGAACTCGACCAGCTCGACTACCGGATCCGCGTCGAAGTTCCGGCAGGCGAGCGGTACTACGAGTTGAATCTGCTGAGCCGACAGGCCAATGCATCGCTGACCGCCGCGGATACCCGCGCTCAGATCGCCCGCAACGTCGCCCATGCCGAGCACGAACGCGAAGCCCACGACGCGGCGCACCCGACTATCCTGAGTCCGCGCAGCCCGCTCGCGGACTACACGCCCAATGCGCTCACCCGGTCCGAACGCAACTGGAGAGAGGGCATCGAGCGCGAACGCTGAACGCCGAAAACTACTGCGATGCGGGCCTTATCGGCGTTCAGAGCGCGTGGGATGTCCTGATGCGCTGCAGTTACGTCGGTCCCTCAACATAGGCTCGGTAGCCATGTCTAAGAGACAGTCACGAGGCTCTAAGGGCAGTAGCCCGCAGCCGCGCCGATACCGGCCGCCGCTGGGTCTGGAATACCGCGAGTTCGTCGGAGAACTCGGACCTGCCAACGGAGACATCGTCACCGAGCTACACGTCCGCTACGGAGTCCGCGACGACAAGTACCTGGACTGGTCAATTGCGGTGAACCTGCGGAAAGGCACGCTGACCGACTATCTCGGGTCTGGTTCCTATCTTGAGCGACGGCGGCTGAGTCGCGTCGACGTCTCTGAATCAGCCATCCGCCGCTACAAGTTCGACCCCAAAAACCCCAGAACACCACCCAAGGTGGACGTCGAAGTCCAGCTGCAGGCCGGGGACGAGGATGTGGTGGATCATCAGTACAACGTCAATATGGCTGCCGCGAGCAGAACGTGGAGGGCACGTCACCCAGCTGCGGAAAACGACCCTCACGCGTATGCGGTGTTCGGTTTCGCTGGATTGGACCGAGATCCAACATTCCGTCAGAACCGATCGTGGCTGAGGAACACGCTAGTTGCCGTTGATTCAGACATCGCTGAGGAAGTGATGGTGGATCGGCTCGCGGTCTACTTCCCCCAGCATCGCAACCCGACGGCGGCCGTACTCATGCCTGAGCAGGACATCTTCAAGTACATGACAGCGTCGGAGCGGCCGTCACCTGAGCAGAGTGCAGACCCACGGGAAAGCATGGAGGTTGCAGCGCTTCAGATAACGATGGGGATGGCAGTCGAGATCGCGAACACCGACGAAGACTGGACAGATCGCCTCTTGGAGTAGCGCCCCGGAGGGGCTACTGCATAGCGGGCTTGGGCCGATCGTGTCGGCCCCTCACCCCATACTGATAGTCATGGGGTATGAAGCCATTCGGCCACATTCTCGCCGGAGACGGATAGGCGGGAGCAACGTGCGCGGGTCGGTCCGCTTCACCGACCGACCCGCACGCCGGCCGCGAAGCCGGTCCCCGTACTACCCCGGCTACCGCAGTGCCTCGCCAACGCCGATCCTGTGGGCACTCGGGGCGCTCTTCGGCGGCGTGGTCCTGCTGCTGGTCGTGCTGACCCTCACTCACATGGGATCGCCCGAAAGGCCGGGCGACACCGCCGTGGTGCCGTCGACCGTCGCGCCCGTGCACACGACTGCCCCGTCGCAGTCGTGCTTCCCGTTCCAGACGTCCTGCTGACCGCAAAACGGATTCCTTAGAGATGTCGGTGGTGGGGTCTACCGTGGTCCCGCAGGCGATGCGGCCGGGGCTAGCCCGGTCGCCGTAGGTAACCGGGAAGGTTATAGATGGCGATCGACGAGTATCGCGCCAAGCTCATCGGCTCGGAGCACGAAGAAGGCAACGTCAAGGTCAACACGATCACCGGCGCTGAGCTCGATCAGTCCTTCGTCGGCAAGTTTTTGGGCCGCCAGCAGAGTAGCTACAACCGAATGGGCAAGATCCTTGAACTTATTCCGGTGCTCACAGATCCAAATGGGCTCTGGCTTGCCACTGTGCGGTGGGGCGTGACGCCCGACAAGGCTGCGGAGACGGAGCGGGTCAAGATTCCATTCAGTATGGCCGTGGACATCGTGGAAATCGCCGAGGGCTAATCCGCCTATGAACGACCGAGGGGCCTGGGCAGTTGTAGCAGCCCAGGCCCCTCGGTCGTTCTCGTGTGGTGGCTACCGTCCCCCGTGGTCGCGGGTCTGGTCGAATACTGGGTCGTCGAGGTATCGCCATCGAATCCGGGTGATCGTGCTGCTCGGTGTGCAGCCCTTGTGGCTGCCGCAGAAGAAGGCAACGAACTCTGCCGGGCTCATCTGCGGGAATCCCTCGGCGCGAACCTCTTCCGGAGTGATCGTGTCGAGCTGCTCGCGGCGCACCGAGGCGACCTCGACGTCGACGATCCGCACGAGCGGCTCTCCGCGTTTGCGTCCCATGACCTTGCGGCACAGGGTCAGTCGGGTTCCGGGCGCCAGCTGCAGCCAGCCCATGCGCCGGGTGACGGTCTTGCTGCGGTCGCGGACTGCGTCCTCGGTCAGGGAGACCGACATCAGCCTCGGCATGAGGTACTCCTGTTCTGCGGGAACTGATTCCAGATCTGGCCGTCGAGTTCACGGCCGGCGGCCTTCGGGGTGCGCCCACCCCACTGCTTGAAGAAGAACGCGGCACCGGCGTCGGTGCACTGGTCGCGCAGGTCGCGTACCCAATCGGGGTGTATCGGTCGTGCGTTGGGGCCAGATTCGCCGCCGACGATGACCCAGTCGATGGCTGGTGCGGGTCGCCAGTCGGCGCATTCACCGCCGCAGGCGCATTCGAACCGGTCACCGTCGTCGGGCCACCGACACGCGCACCCGTCGGCGCAGGCCTGGGGGAACAGGAACCGGTCGAGGTCGATCGGGCCGAGCAGCGGTTCACACGACAGGAACCGCACCGCCACACCAGCAGTCGCGATCAGGTCGCTGATGCGGTGGGTGGTCGCGCCGTTCTCGACGCTCGTGCCCAGCCACAGATTCGGCGGGAACTCCAGGCCACGCTCGGCCAGGCGCCGCGCCCGCGAGGGCCGCTTGGTCAGCACCTGGTAGGTGTGCTGCGGAGTGTCGCGCATGACGTCGAAAACGTCCCGCACGAAGTCCTCGTCGACGCGGGCGTGGAACAGATCCGACATGGAGTTGACGAACACCAGCCGCGGGGCACGCCAGCGCAACGGGATCGACAGTGCGTCCGGGTGCATCGTCACCGCGAACCCGGGTCCGGATGTGCGTGGATCACCGTCGCGCTGGTACTTGTCCGAGCCCATCGCCTTTAGCCGCTTGGCCATCGCGAGGGCGTAGCAGTTGTCGCAGCCCGCGCTGATGCGGTCGCATCCGGTGACGGGATTCCAGGTGGTCTCGGTCCATTCGATGCCGGTCATGCGGCTGTCCTTTCGATCTCTTCGCCCGTGATGGCCTCGACGAGCGCACAGCCGATGACTTCGGCCGCTGCTGGGGTGACGGCGTTGCCGTAGCCGCGGGCCTGAGTCCGCTTGTCGCCCAACGCCTGGAAGGTCGCCGGGAACGCCATCCCGGCCCGGATCTCGGAAGGTTCGAGCATCCGGAACGTGCACTGTTCGAGCAGCTGCTTCGGGTCGATACCGAGCAGCTCGAACCGGTCGCGGGTGGTGAGGGTGCCCATCGGCTCGTCGACCGGGTGCCCGCGTCCGGTGCGGTAGTAGGGCACCAGCAGATGCCGGGCGTACTCGGCGCCGGGCGGCTGGACCAGGCCATGGTGAAACCCACTGGCGGCGAAGGTCGCGAGTGGTTCGGTGATGGCTCGTGCGGATTTCTTGGATCCGCCGCCGCGCAGTTCGGCGATGAACGGCGGGATCGCTACGCCGAGTTCGCGTCGGCAGGTCTGGGTCGGCAACGGCTGGGCTGTGGTGGTGGCTGTGAGCGCGGCGCGGCCGCTGGTCTGCACCATCAGCGGCGGCACCACCAGGGCGTCGGTTTCACGGGTGGTGCGCGTCGGCATCGGCTCGCCCAGGCTGGTCGCCTCGGTGCGCCAGGTCCCGCCGGCGGGGGCGAGCATCGGTGTTCCCGCGAACTTTTCCAGCCCGATCCGGATCCGCTCCAAGGTGTTCTCGGCCAACGGTTCGTCGCGGTCGACGATCTTCGCCCCGGGTGGCAGATTCCAGTCGATCGCGGCCGACGCCGGTGTGGTGATCGGTTCGACGATCGCGAATTTGCAGGCTCGCGACGGGCACCGGTACACGTACTGTCCGTGCCGGACGCCGTAGCGGCCCATCTCGACGCCGGGGCGCTTCCACGCCTGTAGCGCGTCGACAACGCGGTCACAGCTCGCGCACCACGCCTTCGGGCGCAGCCACTTGTCCCAGTCGGGTTGGCGGCCCAGCGATTTCAGCCAGTAGGCCACATACAGCCGGTCCCGCGACTGCGGGACGGGCAGGCAGGTGCGGGGCAGCACGTGCCCGGAGTTCAAGGCGATCAGCCGTGTCTCGTAGCCGAGTTCGCGGATCTCACCGATCCAGCGATTCCAGTCATCCCAGCGTCGGCACTGCACGACGTTCTCCATCACCCCGGCCAACACAGGGCGGCCTCGGGCGGCCATCGACCGCAGGTACCGGGGGATCTGCTCGACCAAGGCCCGCGACCGCGATGCCTCCGGATCCTCGATGACGCCGAGTTCCTCGTCGAACATCCGGTATTGGTTCGACTGGTCGAAGTAGCGCTTCTCGCCCTTGGCGTCGGTCCAGGCCGGGCACGCCGGGCTCGCCCAGAACAGCTCGGTCGGCGGCAACTCCTCCAGCACGATCTTCTCGACGTCACCGGGCGGAAGGTGTTCGGCGCCGGGGAAGTTCAGCTCGTGTACCGCCACCGCGACCGGGTTGTGGTTGGCCGCGATCCGCAACTCGATCCCGGGCACCTGCTCCCAACCCAGCGAATCCCCGCCCCATCCCGCGAAATAGACCGTCGACTGCAACGACATACCGAACCCCTCATGATGTGAACTTTGTTGGCCTACAAAGTTCACATTGAGGCGTCGGCGGATATATGTCAACTATGTTGGCCAACAAAGTTGTGTCATGCTGTCGGACGTGACCGAACAGACCGACCATGCGGCCGCGATCCGCGCCGCCCGCCAGGCCTACGACCAGGCACGCGCCACACTGTTCACCGCGATCCGCGCCGCCCTCGGTGACGGAGTAGGACCCAACGCGATCGCCCGCGAGAGCCAGTTCAGCCGCGAGTACATCGCCCGGATCCGCGACGGCAAGGGCCCGAAAGGGGTCTAGTCCTTGGTTTCGCTATGGCCGACGACTTACGGCCGTGCGTTCAGGCCGCCTCTATATCGAAGAGCGTCAGCTCCCGCGCGGCTTGGGCACGCAACTCTGCGCGCTCGCGGGCCTCACAGGTAGGGCCGATGCGGCGCGCGACCGATTCCGGTGACATCAACCAACCGTGGCATCGACGGCAATGCGCAACCAGCCGCACCAGCGGCTGCTCGTCGATCTCGGCCATATCGCTCCTCCCGGGCCGCGGGCAGATATGCCCGTCAGCCTCGCATGCGGCACCGACAGGTGCTACGCCGCCAGGGCGCGGTAATCACAGCTGCGGCAATACCATCCGGGCTCCCCGGCCACCCGCGCTGCGTGCAGCATCTCCCCGCATTCGGGGCACAGCGGTGGCCGGTCCAGGTCCCACTGGTCGATCGCATCCACGAGTGAAGCCCCGAATCCGTCGACCGCGAGCAGCTCGACGGAGCGGTCGAAGATCCGGATCTCGGTGTGGGTGTCGGCGCTGAGCGCCCATAGGCGCGCGTTCTCGACGATCTCGTCGAGGTCATCGGCCCCGAGCCGGACGGTCAGCACGCCCACACCCGGTGTTCGGGTGTCGGATCCAGGAGGAACCGCCTCATCATCTGCCCGAATTCGCCCATGTCGGCCGGTTCAGTTCGGGTCGGCGGGGACGAGGATGGCGACTTCGGTGCTGAACGGGTAGCAGCCCGGCGCGTTCTTCTCGACCGACTCCACGACGGCGTAGTCGCCGTCGACCTCGAGAACCTCGAATACGGACACGCCACTTGCCGCGAGCAGGACCCTGTCTCCGACGTTCACCATGGCCGCAGCCTATCCTTTAAGACCGACTAGTTTGTGAAATCATCGAAAGTGTGTTCGAAGATTGGCAGCCGGTGTACGAGGTCGAAGGCCGGGTCGTCCTCGATCCGCAGCGGCTGTACCGGACCCGCAAGGGATGGGTTGAACCCGCCCCGGTCGGCTGCCCACATGGGCACCGCTTCGGGCCGGGCCGAGCGACTGTGGGCTCTGTGCCCTGCTTGGAGGCAGGCGGCCATCACCGGGTGCACACCTGCAATATCTGCCGGTACAGGATCTTCACGCCGCCGTGCACACCGAAGTGCGACCACTAAGGCGTTCAACTACGAGGTCACAGCAGCATAAGGAGGAAGAAAACTACAACCGCAGGCGGCACCAGCCACAGCCACCGCAAATCCAGCGGCTGCGGGATCTCGAGCCGTCCCTGTTTTTCCAACTCGCGTAGGTGCCGCATGGTGCTCATCTCGCCGGGCGTGATGGGCCGAGGTTCCGGAGGGCGGCGGGGGCACGTCGAGGTGTAGTGCCATGAGTCCAGGCACCACGGGTTCGTGCACATGTACCGAAGCATCGACTCCCCCGATCGTGTGATCTGCTCGGCTCAGGGTACGGCCCCGGCGGTCAGCTGGCGTGGCGCATCGGCGCGATGTCTTCGTCGTCATCCTCGGCGGCCGAGCACCGGCAGGTCCCCGTGCAGTCGGTGCAGGTCGAGCATCCGTCGCAGAACGCGCTCAGGTGGTGGCCGCACTCGGGATTCCATTCGATGTCGAAGGTGGGGCGGTGCGCGATCAGCGGGCCGCCCTGGTCGTATCGGCGTGGCTCCATATCCGGATCATGAACCCGGCCACCGACATAACAGACAAACGTGCCTTCTACCGCCCCAATCCACACCCACTGTCTGCGCCATTCTTCTCACACCACCACCCCCACACCCCTCATCTGTAAACTAAAACCATCTCCCACCTGCGCAAATCATAAAATTTCTTCCACACCTCATACTCCTAGGTCACGAAAAGATAAAGAAGACCGCTCAGTTTGCGAGCTACCGTGGAAAGGGTGATCTCGCTGAGCAAACTCGGAGCCGGGGACGGCTACGAGTACTACTTGCGCAGCATCGCCACCAACGACATCGATGATCGCGGCGGCCAGGATTTGTCCGGCTACTACAGCGAGCGCGGGGAATCCCCTGGCCGCTGGGTGGGTTCGGGACTGGCCAATGTCGGGATCACCGCCGGTGAGCAGGTCTCCGAAGCCCAGATGCGAGCCCTGTACGGGCGCGGGATGCATCCGAACGCCGATGCGATGATCGCCGCCGAGATCGCGGAGAAGATGAGCGAGGGCATCTCACGGCGCACCGCCCGCGCCCACGCCGTGCGCCTGGCCCGCCTCGGTCAACCCTTCGGCCGGCATGTGGCCGACGAGTACTCCTTCCGCTACGAAGTCGCCCACGCCTACGCCGACCACAACACCGAACTGGGCCGGGTCAGCTACGCACCGATTCCGGCCGAGGACCGCGCCCGGATCACCACCGAGGTCGCCGACCGCATGTACGCCGAGGAACGCGGCCACGCACCCCTGACCGATGCAGACCGCTCGGGGTGGATCGCTCGCGCCTCACGCACATCCCCGAAAGCCGTTGCCGGGTACGACTTCACAGCCAGCCCCGTCAAAAGCGTGTCAGTGCTGTGGGCGTTGGCGCCCGAGGATGTCGCGGCCAAGATCGAGGCCGCCCACCACGCCGCGGTCGCCGAATCGCTGGAGTACCTCGAAACCCGCGCCACCTTCACCCGCTGCGGGCGCCACAGCATCCGCCAGGAGGAAGTCGTCGGCGGTGTCATCGCGACGGTGTTCGATCACCGTGAAAGTCGCGCCGGTGACCCGGATCTGCACTCCCACATGGTGATTTCGCGTGCGGTCCTGCGCCACGACGGCCAGTGGGGCGCGATCGACAGCAACATGCTCTACCGCCACAACGTCGCGGTGAGCGAGCTGTACAACACCCGCCTCGAGCACCACCTGGAGGCCGCGCTCGGGCTGGTGTTCGTCGATTCCGAGGCCCCGCGCCGCCGCGGCGAGCGACCGGTGCGTGAGATCGCCGGCGTCCCGGAGGCGCTGATCCGGGAGTGGTCGAAACGATCCCGGGAGATCGAGGACGAAGAGGCACGCCTGGCCTCGGAGTTCCAGGACCGCAACGGGCGCGAACCGACCCCGAAAGAGTTGCTCGACCTCGGCCAAAAGGCCAACCTCAAGACCCGCTCCAGCAAGCCCGAAGCGCGCACCCGCGCCGAGCAACGCATCGCGTGGCGCCGCGACGCCGCGCAGATCCTCGGCGGCGAACAGGTGATCGATGCGTTCGTCGCCGACGCGTTGAACCAGCAAGCGCCCCAGCGGGAGCTCGCCGACCCCGCGTGGATCACCCGGACCGCCGCGCGGGTCGTCGAGGTGGTTTCCGGGACACGCGCCACCTGGCACGACCACCACATCCGCGCCGAGGTCCACCGCCAACTGCGCGGACCCGCCTCCCGCCTCCAGTGGAGCGAGCTGGCCGAGCAGGTCACCGCGGCCGCGCTCACACCGCCGCTGTCGATCCCGCGTGGCGTCCCCGAGCCGGTGCCTGATGTCGAGCCGTTGACACGCAGCGACGGCACCAGCGTCTACACCACCGCCGGATCGCTGTTGTACACCTCCCCGCAGATCGTCGCGGCCGAAGAACGCCTGGTCGCGGCGAGCCTGCGCACCAATGGCCACACGATCTCGTCGCGAGCGGTCGAGCTGGCCATCGTCGAGTACGCCGCGAACAACCACGGCAAGGGGCTCAACGCCGGGCAACGCGCCCTCGCCCACGAGTTCGCGACCTCCGGATCCCGCCTGCAGGTGCTCCTCGCCCCGGCCGGGACCGGGAAAACCACCGGAATGCAGGCCCTGACCCGCGCGTGGCAAGCCGAGGGCGGCAACGTGCTCGGGGTGTCCCCGTTGGGGTCGGCGGCAGCACATCTGGGCCGCGAGATCGGTGTCCCGGGCGTGACGGTCGATGTGCTCATCACCCTCGCCGACGCCCTCGACGCCGGAACTCTCGGTGAGGCACTGGCTCCGAAGTGGATCTCATCGATCGATCACCGCACGCTGGTCATCATCGACGAAATCGGGAAAACCCCGACCCTGAAACTGGATCGGGCCGTGAGCTGGCTGCTCGAACGCGGGGCGAGTATCCGCACGGCCGGGGACACCCGCCAGCTCAGCGCGGTCGCCGCGGGCGGGGTGGTGCGCGATATCGTCGCCGCCGCCGGTGCCCTCACCCTCGACCGGGTCCTGCGCTTCGCCGATCCCGCCGAACGCGCGGCCTCGCTCGCACTGCGCGAGGGCGACCCCGCCGCCATCGCCTTCTACACCGACAACAACCGCGTTCAGGTCGGCACGATCGGCGCGGTCGCCGAGGCCGCGTTCCAGGCGTGGCAGGCCGACTACGTCGCAGGCCTCGATACCGCTCTGCTCGCCCCGACCCGTGAACTCGTGACCCGCCTCAACCGCCGTGCCCGCGCCGACCGCTTGGACCGCATCGGCGGCCCGGACGGTCCGGAAGCCGTACTCGCTGATGGGCTTTCAGCGAGTGTGGGTGACATCATCACCACCCGCGAGAATAACTACCGGTTGCGGATCTCGGCGACCGATCACGTGCGTAACGGCTACCGCTGGAAGGTGCGGACGGTGCACCGCGACGGCGCGATCACCGCCACCCACCTCGCCTCCGGACGCCGGGTCACCCTGCCCGCGTCCTATGTGGCCGAGCACGTCGAACTTGGCTACGCCGCCACGATCGACTCCGTCCAAGGCCTCACGGTCGATACCTGTCACGGTGTGCTGACCGGCCGCGAATCCGCCGCGCAGCTGTATGTGATGCTCTCGCGCGCTCGCCTGGCGAACTACGCCTACATCGCCACCGCGGGCAGCGGCGACGAATCCGCCGCCTACACCTATGACGCGCTGCACCCGCAGACCGCTGTCGATGCGCTGACCGCGATCCTCGCTCGCGACGGCACCCAAACCTCGGCCACGACCGCCGCCCGCGACGCCGCCGACCCACACCACCGCCTCGCCGGCGCGGTCGACGCCTATCTCGATGCGCTCGGTGTCGCCGCCGACACCTATCTCGGCGCCGAGCACCAGGCCACTGTCACCGCCGCCGCCGAACAGCTGGTCCCCGGAATCAGCGACGAGCCCGCCTGGCCCGTCCTGCGCCGCCACCTCGCCCGGATCGCCCTGGACGGCCGCGACCCGGTCGCGGTGCTGACCACCGCGGTCAACGCCCGCGAACTCGACACCGCCGACGACAAAGCCGCCGTATTGGATTGGCGTATCGACCCCACCGGCGCCCACTCCGCCCGCCTGGCCGGGCCGATGCGGTGGCTGCCCGAAGTCCCGCCCGCCCTCACCGAGTTCGGCAGGTTAGGTGAGCACCTCACCGCGCGATCCCGCCAGATCAGCGACCTCGCGGCCGCTGTCGCCGACACCGCTCGCGGCTGGACAGCGAAGACCGCGCCGCTGTGGGCGCAACACCTCGCCGACAGCGACAACAACACCGACACCGACTTGACCGCCGAACTGGCGGTGTGGCGGGCCGCGCACAAGGTCGATGACCGCGATCGACGCCTCACCGGTCCGGCCCAATTCCCAGTCGCCGAACGCCGCGAACAGCACCGGCTCAACGCACTGGCCGCCGAACGGCTCGGCGGCCTGGACGCCGACGCCCGCCGGTGGAAGCCTCTAGCCGAGCGTCTGGAACCGCGCCTGGTCACCGACCCGTATTGGCCCGACCTCGCTGCGCAATGGACACAGGCCGCCGACGCTGGCCTCGACGTCCCCACCACAGCACGCGACGCGCTCGCCCAGCGCCCCCTGCCCGACGAACAGCCCGCCGCCGCACTGCGCTGGCGGATGTCGCCGCAACTCGACGAGGCCCAGGACACCGCCGAGAAGTTCGCCCAGGCCGTCGCCGACCTCGAATCCAATGCGTGGCACCGGATGTCAGAGGACGCCCTCACCGCCTATATCGACAAGTGGCAGCGCCGCGCCGCAGCAGACCAGCACGCCCGCGACCGTGAGCCGATCGACCACCTCGGCCAAGTGCACGCCGCAGACGAGAAGCTCACCGCGGATGAGGTCGCGATCCGTGCCGCCCAGGCCGCCGCTTCGACAGCGAAGGAGCAACGCACCCAAGCCCGGGAAGCGTTCGACGCGGCCGAGACCGTGCGACAGCAGCTCGCCGCACTCGACTGGTGGCAGAGCCGCCGACGCAAGAAGCTGACCGCCGACCTCGCCGAACTCGAACGAACCGAGGCCGACACGCTTGAGGAAACCCGCACCGCCATCGCAGCCGCCAAGACCGCCCGCGATGCGGTTGGCATCCAGGAATACCAATGGTCAGCCAAACTCGCCGAAGCCGACGACACCACGGCCCGCAACGCACGCTTGACCGCTGCCCAGGCACGCGAGGACCTCGACGCCGAAGTCCGACAGCGCATCGACAGCAGGATCACCGACGCGAACCGCCACATCGATATCGCTACCGGCGAGCGCAACCGCCGCCGCCACCTGGATCCCGCCGAGCGTGACCTTGAACAACGCGCACGCGAGCACCTCGACGCTCGCAACTCACCGGCAGAACACGAGCAGGCATCCGTGAAGCCGACCCAGTCGTCCTGGCGCGAGACCCATCCGCACTATCAGCCACCGACCTACGGGCAAGACGTCGGCGGCGGGATCGGCATATAGCCGCGCTACACGGCTAGCTGAGCTGGTCACCTCTGCATGGACCCGAGCACGGCTTCGCCGCACTCGACCGAACTACCCCGCACGTCCCAGGCTCGCCACGCGGTACGGCCCAATTCGGCCGGAATGCCCCCATTTGGGTAACACCGTTACGAAATAGGCTGCGGCGAACGGAGGTGCTTGCCTCTGAACTGCAGATGCCTACCTGGTCACATGACGAATTTGACGCAATCTGACTGTCCCACTACAGTTCTGGCTCATCGGGCATAGGTATGCTCGTCGGAGGCTCCAACCAATGGTTGGAGCTTTTTTCGTCTTCAAGGCCCTCGACGTTCCGTCGGGGGCCTTTTGTCTTTTCGGAGGAAGGTTGCTGTGTCGATCCATGCTGAGTCCTCAGCATCAAGTGGCGCGTGGACGGTGTTTTGGGTGCAATTGCCTGTGCTGGTGGTCGCTGTGGCAGTCATCGTCGTGGCCACCACGGCTCTGTGGAGAGCTCGGCCGGAGGATGTGCCAAAGGTTTTCGAAGTGTTCGCCAACGCCTTCGGGCGTAGCAACAGAGACTCAGGCGAAGATCGCCTGCAAGCGGCTTCGAGGAGTGAGGGAGACGAATGATGCGCCGCTCATTTCGGCGTGATGCCGTTACAGACCGAGTCGCGAACAACCTGCTCAAACTTGCACTGGATGAGGCTGCGAGTCAGGTCATATGGCAGCTTCCCTCCGCGCTGCTCAGTCGTGCCTACCACCACGACAGTTCTGTACGCGATGTCATCGAGGATCTGGGCCTGCCCCCGAGCACGGCGTATGAGTTCCTCGCAGGGGCGAAGTACCTTGGCCCTGAGACTCGGAAGTTCTTCCTGGAGCATCTCTTCGACGAGAGTCCGGCGGGTAGGCATGCCTGCGAAGAATGTGGGTTCAAGTTGTCCGCTCGAGATCAGGGCAAGGCTGGCCGGCCACAGAAGTACTGCGACAGCTCATGCCGACAACGGGCTTACCGGAAGCGTCTCAAAGGCACTCCAGAACACCGGAGCCCAACCTCGTCGGCTACTAAACCAAGCCAGACCCGCAGCGCGAACCGGAGATCTCCACTATCGGTCGACCCCGCTGCCGCGGCCGCGACGGGGTTTCGGGCCGGGTGAGCGCGTCGACGGTGCCGGTGGGACACCCTTGCCCGATGCGAGCGTGGCCCCCTTCATCGCTCGTGTCCGCGCCCGTGACCGCGGTTCGGCCCATGGGAGGGTGGTGACGGGGGTAGTCCTCGGTCCCGCTCAGTCGACTTCTCCGGTGAGTGTCCGGGAGGAGAGCTGAGCGGACCGTCCGCGGCCGTGGTCCCGTAGGTGTCCTCATCGGCGAAGGCGTCGTTGATGCCCTGCTCCATCGGTTTCGGTTTGGTCGGTTTCTGCGACCGCATGAACTTCGCGGCATCGAAATCGCTGACTCGGTTTCCAGGTGGAGTGAGCGGCCCAGCGGTCCGGCGGGCGGACTTGCTGGGCGACGGATTCGCGGGCTTGAGGACGTGGCCTTTCTCGTCGTACTGCTCGCCGCGACGGGTTGCTGTGGCCGCGACGCGGCGGGCATTCCACGCCTGCCGCGCGGAGTTGATGCGTTGCTCGTATTGCTCGCGGTCCAGACCGTCGACGACGACGCTCGACCGCACCGCCGCCGCCCAGGCGGGCGAGCCTTCTTCGCGCCGGTGTGGTCGGGTCGGGTCGATCCCGTCGGCGCGCATGTGGATCTCGGTCAACGCTTTCCGCGCCTCCGACGCCATCGCGGCGGCAGCTGCCGCGCGGTCGGTCGCGGCGAGTGCTTCCCGCACGGTCAGCAGCAGCTCGGTCAGCGCGTACATCAGTGCCATGTCCGCCGCCGCGGGGCTGGTGCCTGCCCACAACATTCGCGCGACCGCCTGCAGCCCGATGTCGTTGCGATGCGGGCGTGCGCTGCGTTGCTGTGCGGGCATCTGCCCGGCCCGCGCCAGCTGCCGTGAGAGTCGATCCAGCGGTCCAGGTGAGCGTTCTGTTCGCGCCGATGCCGCCGCGAACACTCCTGCGGTCTGGGAGGCGGCCTTGGCCCACGCGTTGCGATCGGAGACCGGGATCCGGCGCGTCGCCGCGCTCCACTGCCGCAGTTCGTCGATCGCCTCACGCGCTGCCATCGGGTCGACTACTCGTGGACGGCCGGCCGACCCGGTAGTGATGCGCCGCCACTCTTTCAAGGCCTCCTCGCGGGCCCGCGGGGAGGTGTCCCAGGGCGCCCACTTGCGCACGGTAGGCAGCGTCATATCCCTGCCGAGACGCAGCCCGCTGTAGGTGATGGTCTTCTCCCACGCCCCGGTTTTCAGATTCTTCTGTGGGCGTGCCTCGACCTTGTAGCCGGTCACCTCGTCCATCCCGCCCGGCGCCCAGTACGGGATTACCGTGATGCCCTCGGCGTGCATCAGCCGCAACCATTCCGCCTCGGACTCCGCCGCCATGGCCGCGCCACGCACCCGCCGCCGCAGCGCCTCCCGATCGGTTTCGGGCGCACCGACCCGCGCCGCCCGCGCCCGCTCAGCCGGTTTGGTGGCTCGCTCGGTGTCACCGTGCTCGCGGGTGTACAGCACCTGCAGCCCGTAGCGCTCTTCCAAGATCCGCGACGCCGCCTGCGCGCGCGGGCGATCCCGGAACATGTCCGCCAGTGATCCATCCGGCCGCACCACCGGCATCGCGATGTGGACGTGGTCGTTGCCCTTCTTCGACAACCCGTGATGCACCACCGCCCATCGCGCGTCCGGTGCACCGTCCTCCCGGCCGATGTAACCCATCTCGCGCATGAAGTCGGTCGCGATCGCCGCCCACTTCTCCATCGGCAACTGCCCCTCTTCCGCACGCAAAGCGAGCGAACAGTGCCAGGTGTTCTCATCGCGGGTGGCGGCCTCGAACGCCGCCTTGCGGCTCATCCCCTGCGCCATCAACGCCCGCGCCTGCTTGTACGACGTCGTCAGCACCGGCTCACCGCGCAGCAGACTCTGTCGCGGCGAATCCAGCAGCTTGCCCAGCTCCCACGCGCGCTTCTGGTCGATCGCGCCCCCGTACACCGACATCGTCAGGAAGTCACCCGCGAGCACTCGCGGGTTCGTGTGCTCGTTCTCCCGGCCCGGGCCCGCCAGATACCACAGCAGCTTCTTGATATCGGAGCCCTTGACCGCGTTCGGCATCATGACGGGATCACCCGTCGACCATCGACGCCCACGAATCGGTGTCGTCGTCGAGGTCCGGCGGCGGGGCAACGACAGCGTCTTCCGCGAGCGGCACCGCGGGCGCCTTGCCCATCACCCATCGCGCTGTCGCATCCAGCGACAGACACGCGCGCGTCACCGCCTGCAGCGCCGCACCGATGTGCTCGGGCAGCTCACGCTCCTGGTGGGCGTAGCGCACCAACTGGTTGAGGTTATTGCCGATCCGGCGCACCTGGTCGTCGAGTTCGAGCACCGCCAGCACCGCGCCCGACCGCCCCACATCGGCTCGCGAATCCGCCAACACGGTCTCCACCAACAGCCGCGGCACCGTCATCTCGGCCGCCTCCGCGAGGACCTTCAGCGCCGCCTGCTCGTCGTCGGACAGCTTCACCACGCAGCGGTGTGGTCGCCCTCCGGCCACGTTGGCCTGACGCTCCCGCCGGGCCTGCGCCCGCCGATCCGGCGACTCCGACGCCATCGCAACCCACTCCCTCATGCCCAGCGCAGCGACCACCCGACCCCGGGTGGGGTGCACGTTAGTGCACCTAAATACTAGCTCGCTCTGATCTCAATCGCCTACCAGCATACCTGCGCCAAGATCGTGGCGGGCGGCCTCCGGCCGCGGCCACACCCACGAGTTTTCGGCGCGTCGAGTCCGCCGGTCGACGTACGGTTCCGGCTATGTCAGAGCACAGTGCGCGCGCCGACGAGCTGGCGGCCGAAGCAGGAAAAGCAATGCAGGCGGCGCTGGATGTGACCGCGGACCTGTCCGACGCGGCGGGTGGCTGGGCGAACTACGTCGGGACCGGCCGGGAAGCGGCCGACCGCGTCATGTGGGAGCGCGTACGCGCGCTGCAGGCCCAAGCCCAGATCCACGCGACACTTGCCCTGAATGACACCGTGCATGTGCGCGGGCTGTAGCGTCCCAGGACAGACGAAGGCCCCGGCGGATACGAGCCGCCGGGGCCTTCGTCGCGAGAAGGGACAGGTCGTGGTCAGTTGATCGCGCGGGGGCCGGCCACCTCATCGGCGGCCTCGATCGCGCGCCCAACCGTCGAGTGCGCTAGGTGCACGATCTCCTTGCCGATGTAGGTCGCGGTGTGGCCCTGTGAGTGCGCCTCGTAGATCGCAGTCAACACCTCGATCGGTTGTTTGGACCGTCCCCGCTCGCGGACCGCGCGCGCGAGCTTGGCCGCCTCCGCGCGCGACATCACGCGCGCGAACGGGCCGCTGCCATTACCGCCGCGCGCGATCGGTGAGCGATCAGTCGCGCGCGCGAGCGCCCCGTCCACAGCAGGCTCGCGCGCGATCGGTGAGCGGCCCGCGCGCGGCGCGCGATCGGTGGTTTCGCGCGCCGCGCGCGCGGTCTGATCGCCGCGAACCAACGTCACCACCGTGCGCCGATCGCGCGCGACGTCGTCCTCTGGATCGGTCTCGGCAGGTGTGGTCTCATCCTCGTGCGCGGCGATCGGCGCGCGATCGGCTCCCAGCTCAGCAGGGCTGTGCTCGGCGATCGGCGCGCGATCGACAACCGGCTGCGCGCGCACGATCAACTCCGACTCCACCGCGCGCTCCGTGTCCATTGTCGCGTCGTCGCGCGCGATCGGTGACACGTCGTCGAGAGCGATCGGAGCGAGAGTTTCCGCGCGCGGATCGTCGGTCTCACCGCGCGCGATCGGCGCGCGATCGGTGGTCTCGCGATCGGCGCGCGCGGTCTCATCGGCGATATTTTCCGCGCGCGCGGCGATCGGCGCGCGCGCGATCGGTTGCGCGTCATCGGCCATCTCCGCGCGCCGCGCGCGATCGGTGAACTCGCGCTCGAACTCGTCCATGTCGCTCGCGTGGCGCGCGGTGTCGTCCACATCCACGCCCGCCGATCGCTTGGTGGTGTGGGTGCGGGTGAGCGCGGTCAGACGGTCGGTGATGTCGTCGTCACCGGCGGGCACGAGCAGGGAGGCCTTGGCGATGGCGGCGCCGAGGCGTTTGGAGACGGCGTCATGCCCGAGCAGTGCGACACCGATCATCACTGGCGCCACCGAATGCACGCTGACGTCGAACCATTCCTCGTCACGCAGATACGGGTAGGTGTTTAGCAGTAGCGACCCGGCCAGCAGGAACCCCTCGGTCCATCTGATTGCCGTCTCACCGTCGGTGACGCCCCAGCGGGCGACCGCGGATCCGGTGAGCATGAAAACCACCAGCACGGTGGAGATCAGCGCCTCCAACAGGTAGCTGGCCCAGTACAGCGGCTCACCCGGCCCGCCCGGGGCGAGGTTGTGCTGCACGTTGGCCGCGGAGAACACCATCGCGGCGACCACGACGCCAGCCAGGGCACGACCGGACCACTTCTTGATCCGGTACAAGGAAGCCAGTTGGGCGTGTGGGCTGGACTCACGTCGCTGCTCAGCCAGCGCGCGGCGTGCGAGCACGAGATCGGTGGCATCCGCGCGCACGATCTCCGCCGTCGCGCGTCGCACCTGGGCGCTGGTGACCTCGACCGCCTGCAGCTGCGCGAGTTTCTCGCTGCGCTGATGGTCGCGCTCGCGTTCGGCCGCTTCGCGTTCGGCGGCGAGCTCGCGCACCGACAGGGCCTCGGTCAGTGCCGGGTCGTACTGGTGGGCGAGGCGGTCGTGGGCGGTCTGTACCCGCTCGGTCAGCTCGCCGACGATCAGCTGATCCTCGGCGGGCGGTTTCAGGCGGGACTTGGGGCGACGGAACATCAGTGGGCACCTTTCTGCTGGGGCAATCCGATGGCGGCGTATTCGAGCAGCTCGCGCCACTCCCGGCCAGGACGTTGAGTGGTTGTGACAGGTAGGTGGTCGAAGCGGGGTATCCGCCGCAGGACGAGGGCGGCGAGACGACGCATGACCGCGTCGTCGCTGTGCGCGGCGCGGATATTCGTGGCTACCGTCTCGAGGTTCTCCGCTGCGGTGACCATTGCCAGCGACGCGGCCAGCAGCTGACTCAAGGCGGCCACCCGCTCCGGGGTGAGTTCGACCGCGGGCCAGATCGCGGTGACGGTGCCGCAGACGCTGAGTCTGGCATGTGGACCGGGGTGGTCGCTGCGCAAACCACACCCCTCGTGGGTGCACGCCTCGACCGGGCGATCGGTAGCGAAACCCAGTCCGGCCGGGACCGGCTCGAACAACCGCAGCTCATCGGTCATTTCGTTCTCCCCTCCCCCGTCTGGCGGGTGGTGCGCTCGGCGGCCTCGAGCGCCCTGGTCAGCGCCTGCGCGCGGGTGTCGGCATCGGTCCGTAGACGCGCGATTTCCTCGGCGTGGTCGCTGCGCAGCTGCTCGCGGTCGGCGCGGGCCTCGGCGCGAGCACCCGCCAGTTCCTCCCGCAACGCGGTGATCTCCGCGCGGGCGGATTCAGCGCGGGTCTTCGCGTCGGCTGATACTTCGGCGAGCTGGTTGCGCAGTTGCGCGACATCATCGCGGGCTTGTTCGCGTGCCGCAGCCAACTCGCCGCGCAACCGTTCGGCATCGGTGCGCGCATCCGTGGCGGCCTGCTCGGATGCGGCACGCTCGGCCTCGGCGCGGTACTGGGCCGCGATCGCCGCTTCCCGTTCGTCGGAGGCCTGGGTGATCTGCACCGCGGCATCGTGTTCGACCTGGTCGATTCGTGCCTGCGCGTCCCGCTGCGCAGCCGAGATCCGTTCGGCAGCAGCCGATTCCGCGGTCTGGATCTGCTCACGTGCGGTCCGATGCGCTGCGGCTACCTGTTCAGCGGCCTCGGTGCGCACCCGCTCCAACTCGGTTGTCGCCCGGTCGGCAGCGGCCTGGGCTTCCTCGATAAGAGTGTTTGCCTCGGCGACGCGGTCGTCACGGTCCGCGACTGCGTCCTCGGCGGCGCCCTCGGCGAGCGCCTTGTCCTCCAGGGCGCGGGCCAGCTCACGGCGAGCGGCCTGCTCGGACTGTTCGTACTGGTCGGCGCGTTCCTGCGCGGCAGCTACCTGCGCTTCGGCGTCACGTCGTACTGCAGCGACCTCCCGAGCGGCAGCATCCGGATCTCCGGCAGCCCCAACGATCTGCAACGCCTCCGCGACCAGGGCCTCTGTCTGATCGCGGTGCGCGGTGGTCACCGTCTCCCACCGAGCTAGCAGATCCTCCATCGACGCCCGCGCCGAGGTCACCGGTCGTGAACGCTCGCGGCGCGGCGCGGCACCGGCGGCCTCCACCTGCAAGTCTTTGCGCCGGTTGAACGCGTTCAGCCGGTTGTGCGTGCGGTACTTGCCGTCGGCCTCCAGCACCTTGCGATGGCAGAACTCCCCGGGCCGACCACGCCCACCGGAGTCCAGTTCGTACCCGCAGACGGTGAAATCCCCGGTCTCCGGGTCGTAATCGGTGGGGAACTGGCAAACACGCTGGTCGGCGGCCTCCGCCCCGGCAGTGGGGGTCTCGGATTGTTCACTCATACCCCGATTCTACCCTATTTCGTTTCGATTTATACGTTAAAAATTATCGTATATACGTTTTAACGTAAACGAAATTGATTGACTGGCTTCAGGGCGCTCGCGGCGTGTGACAGTCGCGTCGATATCCGCGGCGCGGACCCGCGCCGCGGATCGCGGACATTTGGGTCGGCGGGGTCGAGACCGGGGGAAATGACGAGCCAGAGGCTTCTCCCCGGCTCAGGGCGGATTCGTCGTGGCGGTGACGGGTTGGTTTACCGCGGTAAACCAACCGACCGGTGGCTGGCGGGAAGTGATCCGTATCCAACTGGAGGCGTGCCCGGTGTTTCAGCGCGCAATGGCTGCATGTGGGTCTTATGCTGCGGGCGCTATCCGAGTAGCCCGACAGGGTGAAGCAACGGGAGAAAGCTGTATGGCGGTTGTATATGTGCTGCTCAATCAGAAGGGCGGCGTCGGCAAGAGCACCCTGGCGGTGAATCTGGCGGCGGTCACCGCAGAGGTGACCGGGGGCGGCTTGGATCCGGAAGCGTCGTCCACCGTCGCCGCAGTATCCATCGACCCGCAGGGATCAGCGGTGTGGTGGGGCTCGCGGGTCGAAAACCTTCCCTTCCATGTGGTCGACGCCCATAGGGACATCGCAGGCCTGCGACGCTTGAGGGACCTGCCTGGCATTGACCACGTCTTCGTCGACACCCCCGGCTGGCTCGACATGGCCGACCCGAGCGACACCACCGACCCGCTCGGTGAGGGCCCCGCCGGTGACGCCTTACGTGCGGTACTCGACGGTGCAGACCACGTGATCGTCCCGATCACGCCGGAACCGCTGACGTTCGATCCGACAGCAAGGACAATCCGTAAGGTCGTCAAACCGCGCAAGCTGAAATACACAGTGGTGCTCAACAACTGGGACCCGCGCGACGGCGAAGCCGACCGCGACGAGACCCAGGAGTTCGTGCGCCGCAACGACTGGCCGGTGGCGAAGACCGTCGTCCGCCGCTACAAACTGCACACCCGCGCGTCCCTGAACGGTCAGGTCGTCACCGAGTACCCCTCTAACGGGACCTCACTGCGCGCCCGCGAGGACTTCTACAAGCTCGCCCTCGAGTTGGCGGTGTCATGATGGCCCGCGGTGGAAGAAAGAATCTCGCCGATCTGATCGATGCGGTCGGCGACAACTCCCCGGTCGACGGCGACCACAATCAACCAGCTGAGGCACCCGGACCGGCTACCTCAGCTCCCCTGACCCAACTGGTCGCCAACCCGCGCAATCCCCGCCGGACGCTTGGCGATCTCAGCGACCTCGCTTCCATCGCGGATATTCAGTTGCAACCCGCGCTGGTGGTTACTCGTAGCGCCTATCTGGCGCTCTACCCTGAAGATGCCGAGGATGTCAGCGCGGCACGCTGGGTGGTCATCAACGGTTGCCGACGCGACGCGGCCGCCCGTAAGTACGGGCGCAGCGAGCTGGATATCGTCGTCAAGGACGAGGTAGCCCGTGATCGGGTCACGCTGCTGACAGCGGCGATCGACGAGAACATCGGGCGCCGGGACTTCGATGTGGTTGAGGAAGCCGAAGCTGTGGAACGGCTTGTCGCCGAGTGCGGTAGCGCCGATGACGCCGCCGCGCGGTTGAAGAAGTCGAAAGGCTGGGTGTCGCAGCGACGCGCCCTCTTGCGACTCGAACCTGAGCTGCAGAATGCGCTGCGCGCCGGCGAACTCGCCGTCCGGGTCGCCCGCAGCCTCGCCCAAGTCCCTCGGGAGGAGCAGGTCGCCAAGTGGCGCTCGGAGCAGGAACGCGCCGCGAAGAAACCGGACCAGGACGATGACCGGCCGGACCCGAAGCCGCGCCCGGCCAGCGCACCCCAGATCACCAAGGCGTTGCGTCGGTTCGAGGCCGAACCGAACGTCCTCGCCCAAGCCCTGCGCGACTATCTCGCACCGGGCCAACTCGCCGAACTCGTCGACGTCCTCACTACCTGATGGTGCTGCTGGTTTACCGCGGTAAACCAGCAGCACCGGTCTTCGGCCGCGACTCCTTCCACTCCTGGATCACACTCAACGGCCAGTACAGGCGATACAGGTAGCGGTGCGCGGGTGGGAACGGATGCCGCTTCGGGCCCCGGCGAGTCAACCATGACGTGATCGTGCGGGGCTCAGCCCCAACGGCTGCGGCCGCACCGGCGATGTCCACCCACACATCACCGTCTGAGAGCTCCGGGAGTCCCCATAGCCGTCCCGCCGCTAACGGGCGACCCTCCGCCAGCACCCGCCGCAGCTCACGTAGTTGCTCGGTGACAGCGACCTCCTCGACGTGGTCCACACCCGGCGTGCCCTCGCCGTCTCTGTCCAGCCTCAAGCGCGCGCACCGCCCTTCGAGTCAGAATCACAGTTTAAAAACTGTAACTTGCTGTAGGCACCTCGGCAGCATGACGAGACCGAGGTGCCTACAGTCCCGGTGTGGTCGGTCGGTCTTCGAGGACTTGGCGGGCTAGCTCGCGCTGTTCGGCCGCGCTGGCTTGCATGCGAGCGGCGGCGCGACCGAGGGCGCGGTGACCGATCTCGGCCGACTTCGCCATCGCGGCGGCGCGCGCAGGGGAGTCCCCGGACGCGATTGCGTTGGCGCGCAGCTCTTCCCACATTGCTCGCTTCTGAGCACGTCGCTGCGCATCCTCGGCGACCTCCCGGGCCCGGTCCAGCAGGGCGGGCGGCTCGTCGACAGGGGTGTGGTTGAGCAGCCATGCCAGGTAGGCGTAGGGGTCGCTGGGTTTGGCGAAGATCCGCTTCCCCGAGATCAGTACCTCGTTCAACGCGAGGTACACGTCGTCGACGGTCCAGCCGTGCAGCGCTCGTTTGGTCAGGACGGCTGCCAGACCTTGGCGGGGCATATGTCGCACCCAAAGCGGGAGACGCGCGTCTCGTTTGACCTGGGAGGCCAGCAGTAGGGCTCGCTCGTCGTACGCTCGGCTCCTCCGGCGGCCCGCCTTCTTGTCTTGGCTGGCGCGCGGAGCGCGTCCTTTAGTCACGGTTTTGGGGGAAGTGATTTTCGGATGTCGTGAGAGAAAAAGCGAACCGCCACTTCGTGGCAGTGGGGTGACAAAGTCCTGGTCAAGGAGTGATTCGATGATCGAGTTATCCACAAGTAGGTAGGCGTAGGAAGGGGACTCGATCAGCGCCGCTTCAGCTGCCCAGCCGCGGCTTCGGTCCTCCCGATTCCAAGAGTCCAGCCGTTCAGCCCTGGTGCGGTGGCGGCCCCCGAACACGACTTGGCGCACATCGAGCAGCCTGGCCAGTTCACGGCAGCGTTTGACCGTGCGTGGATGCCGCACAATGCGGTGACTGAGGTGGCGCACCGAGGGTCTGCACTCGCGACCGGTGGCCAGGTCCGCGCATTCGGATTCGGCCAGTGCCCACGCCTGAAAGGTGTTTCGGCTGACCGACGGTGCGCGCAAGGTAGCGCGCAGCTCCTCGTACAGCAGGTCGTAGAGCGCCATCGTGACGGCTACCCACCGCGGCCGAGACCACCAACACGCCGGGACATCCGCGTAGAGGCCTTCGGGCCGCTCCAGTCGCAACGGCGGCAGCGGGAACAGCGGACTCGCCGGTGCCGGTCCACGGCAGTGCCTGCGCCGGCGAGGGGAGGCTATACAACCTCGCCCAGATACACGAAAAGGTAGCTCGGTCGGGGCGTTCGCAGAATCGTGACCGGTTGCACCGGTCAAGTTCCTTTGTTGCGGACGTGCGGCCTTGCTACCCTGAGAACCGCTTCGCAAAAGCGTGGTCCTATCAGGGCCTTGAAGAGCCTCCCAGCTGGTAACTGGGAGGCCTTCCTCGTTTACGGGGGATTTGCCACCGCTTGGTAAGGGCAGTGGGTGGGCAGTTCTTCTGATTTACGCCGAGATGGGGAGCGCCTCCTGCTGCGGGTCGGAGGCACCTGGGTAGTCGGGCAGTCCGAGCTCGCGCCGCAGCACGATCTCCAGCAGGGCACGTTTGCTGATGCCGCGCTGCTTGACTGCGTCGTCAAGAGCAACCACGACTTCATGCGACAAGTTCGTGCCAACTGGCTTTGTCGGGGGAAGTTTCGCGGGTCTGGCCATAACAGTAAGTACTAGTGCGATCTCGACGTCATGTGTGGGAGACACGCCGCGCGGCGCCACAGATTCCTTGGGACCTCGTCGATCTAGCCGGCCTAGAGCTTGCGGGCTCGCAGGGAAAACGACAGCGGCAGCTCGAAACCATTGGGAGGGAGGAATTCTCGCTCAGCGCGCTTCGTCAATGACGGCAACGGCCGGTCCAACCAGGCGAATTCGTGGAAGAACTCGAGACACAGGCCTGCCTGCGCGACGCCGCTGAGCAGATCGCCCGTGCTGTGGGCCCATAGGAACTTGTCGGCGGATTCGACGTGTGCGTCCGGCTCGGCGTAGGAGCCGCGGACCTCGTACCGAATCGGTTCGGGCCGATGCCAATACGGGCCACCTAGTTGGAGTTCAGCAGAGGTGGGATCGATCGCGCGGGCCAGTGGGTGCATATCGGTGAGGTAGAAGATGCCGCCGGGCTTGAGGAAGTGGGCGACGACTCGTGCCCACGCGCCCAGGTCGGGCAGCCATCCAAGGATGCCTCGCGACGCGTAGACGATATCCCATGCGCCAGTGAGGTTTTCGGGCAGTTGCATAACGTCGGAACAGACGAACTTGGCGGTGATGCCCAGCTCGCGTGCCAGATCGGTTGCGATCTCGACCGCGACTGGAGAGAAGTCCACGCCAGTTACGTGCGCGCCTCGGCGGGCCCAGGAAACTGAATCGGTGCCTAGCTGACACTGCAGGTGCAGCAGGGAAAGCCCTGTGACGTCGCCGATTTCGTCTATCTCGTATGGACGAAGCTTGTCAGCTCCTGCCCTGACTGCATCGAGGTTGTACCAACTGCTCTGGGCGTGAATAGCAGCCCATTCATCCCAGAGCGCGCGGTTCGAGGCTATCGCCGCGTCAGTGGGCGAGTTACCGGGCTTCGGGGTCGAATTCGTCATTACTTGACGTAGACCCACTGGTTTTCGGGAATCGCGTACTCGCCGAACTCCAACACCACGCCGGACTCCTCCGGCCAGGTGTTCTCACCGACGAGCACAGGGTCGCCCTCTGCAATGCCGAGACGCTCGGCGACGAGTGCAGTGGCGCGTGTAGCGCACTCGCGGTAGCTGTCGAGTCCAGCTTTCGGGAAGCGCCCAGTCTTCTCTTTGACAAGGCCGATCGTGCCACCGCCGCCAGGAATGGGCGCCGGTGACAGCAGCTCCGGAACTTGCTCAGCGAGATCGCCTGGCATCCAGGTCACCGACCAGGTGACAGGAACGTCCCCGTGCATGGTCACTCGCTCGCGGCGAATGACCTGTTCTCCAGGCTCGACGTCCAATGCGTCGGCGACGTGCTGAGGAGCGTCGACAAGTGCGGCGGAGATGATCTTTGACGCGCCATGCGGATAAATCCGTCGACCGCGTCCAACCGAGCGCAGGCGATCCGCCGGACTGAAGGTGTTGTTCTCCATAAAAGTCACGATCGTGCCCTGCTTGCTGGTCGAGACCAGGCCGTCAGCAGCAAGCTGACGCAGAGCTTTGGCCGCGGTTGTGTAGGCGACCTTCCACTGCTCGGAAATCTCGCGCACGGTCGGCAGGCGCTCGCCGTCGCGTAGATCACCGGCGGCGATCACGTCACGGTAGTGGTTCACGAGCTGCATATAGATCGGCTCGGGTCGCTGCAAATGGGGAGTCACGTAGCTCGTCCTTTCTCAGTCTTCTTCCTGCTCAGGCTAACACTCGTGTGCGCTTGTGCGCGCTGTGCGTCACCGGCGCGCACAAGCGCAGCCGATCAATTCGTGTGCGCATCTTGTGCGTGATAGCTATCACGTTCATACTCAGTTGTGTGCGCGCCGCGCACACGAAGCGCACACGACTTGAAGGGGGCCAAGATGGCCGTTCAACGGGAGGGGCGGTGGCTGACAGCGTCGCTGTCGGATCACGTCGCCTACGAGGTTGGTGAAGGGCAATTCCGCCTGTCATTCATGCCGGAATGCCTGGTCACAGGCGTGCAGGCGGTGGCAGGTCTGGTGTTGTCGGAGATTGCCGCGCAGTGGGATCAGCTGCTGTGGGAGGCAACGCCGAACACCGCGATCGTGTGGAAGCTCATGGCTGGCCAGGCAAAGACTCTCGGCCTCGACGCGCTGGACGCGGTGATCCGCTGCGAACAGTCCGAATGGCCCATCACCTCCGCTGAGCGAGCGGTGTGGTCGCGATGAGGCTTCCGGAGATTTGGACGCGCGAGGTGTGGGCCCGCGCGGCGGCCCCGACGATTCCGGCGGTGTGCGTGGTCGGTAGCCGCATGATCAGCGACGCGACCGAGCACCGCGCCGACTATGTCGGCCTGGATCGGTGGGTGGTGGATTTCCTGCCCGGTCGGCAGCTGAGCAGTACTCAAGCCAAGGCCGCGCTGCGGATCGCGATGGCTCCGGATCGCCTCGAGGTGGATCGGTGGGCGGCGTTGCTGGGGATGACCGCCGCTGAGGTTCGCGGCTACGCGGGGGTGTCGGTGTGATGACACACAGACGAGACCGCGTGATGCAGATCCCGATGCCGGTCCGGTCGTCCGGATCCGGCGGCAACTCGCTCGGTGTGGTTGGCGCGATGTTCGTGCTGCTGGCCGCCGTGGTGGCGGGCGGGCTGCTGGTGCTGGTCGCGGTGATGGTGATGTTCCCGACGCACCAGTACTCGACGGTGCCGACCACGCGCGAGATGGGCCCGTGCGAGCCGTTCTGCTCGCTGCGCCCCACCACTGCCGCTCCGGTCGGGGGTGAGCAGCGATGAAAGCTGTTGCCCGCCATGGGGATGTGCCGGAGACATGGTCGAACCGGCCCTGCACGCAATACCCCGTCGATGTGTTTTTCCCGCGCGCGGATGACCGCGACGGGATTGCCCAGGCCCAGGCGGTGTGCCGGGCCTGCCCGCTGCTGGCGCAGTGCGCGGCGTGGGCAGCCGAAGCGGACTTGACCGAATGCGTGGTCGCGACGGTCCGGATCCCCGCCTACGGCACCAAATCCGCGCGGAAACGGCTGCGGCAGATCGCCGAACAAGCCGAAGCCGCGCAGGCCGCGACAGCAAGGGAGGTTGCGTGATGGATCGCACCACGAAGGCCCCGGGGGCCGAGTCCGAGGAATGGCACGAGGTGAAGGGCGTGCTCGGTGTGGCTGTCGGTGTTCCGGCGCTGACCGAGGTGGCGGGGCTGTCGGTATGGCTTGCCCCGGTGTTCGGAGGCCCGGAACAGAATGTGCCCCTGACCAATCCGGCCGGGCTGGCCTGGCAGCTGTTTTCGACTCATCAGCTGCACTGGTCGGTCGAGGCGTGGGGCGGGATGGGTTTGCTCGCCGCTGGCACCGCGGCTGGTGTGGTCGGGTCGGTGGCCGCTACCCGTTGGGTGTGTGGTCGTTGCCGGGACATGCGGGTCGCGCATCGCGCGAAACGTGCTGGTAAGACGCAGATCTCGACGACGCGCCGCCCTGCACGCCAGGCCGAGCGGGTGGCGCCGTTGCCGATCGACGCACAGGCCCGGTTCCTGGCGCGTGGTGGCGAGCTGGCGGATCTGACGTATGAGGCAATGCTGGCCAAGGCCGCGCGCCTCGGCGTCGACCTCGGTGAGGGCGACGAGCCGGGTGTGTCGATCGGTGAGGCGATCCTGGATCCGCAGATGCTCTACGGCTCCTATGAGGATCTGCACCTGGACATCATGGGTCCGCGCGCGGGCAAGTCGTCGAGCCGGGTGATTCCTGCGGTGATGGAGGCGATCGGCCCGATCATCGCGACGTCGAACAAGCGCGATGTGGTCGATGCGACCCGCGGGCACCGCAGTGGCCTGGGTGATGTGTGGGTGTTCGACCCCCAAGGCGTGTCGAAAGAGTCCTGCACCTGGTTCTGGGATCCGATCGAGTGGGTCGCCGGTGCCGGTGTCGACGGCGGCGCGGACGCGCAGCTGCGCGCGGCCCAGCTGGCCGGGCACTTCGCCGCCGGCGGCGACGCCGACAAGCGTGACGCGTTCTTCGACCCGGAGGGTGAGGACCTGCTCGCGGGTCTGATGCTGGCCGCCGCCGTCACCAAAAAGCCGATCACCCAAGTGTTTTTGTGGGTGACCGACCCTTATGAGCAGGAGCCGATCGACGCGCTGCGCGAGCACGGCTACGAGATGGTCGCCGCCGCGCTGGGCGACCAGTACAACGCCCCGGAACGTCAGCGCGCGGGCATCTTCAGCACGGCCAAGAAGATGGCGGCCTGCTTGAAGTACGACAAGATCCGCCCGTGGGTGACCCCGCCACGCGAGGGTGAGGCCGAGCGTGACCCGTTCGACGTGCGCGCGTTCGCGACCAGCCGCGACAGCCTCTACCCGCTGAGCCTGGAGGGCAAGGGCACCGCGGGTCCGCTGATCACCGCGCTGACCGCCGCCGTGGTCGATGCCGCATCGGCCGAGGGCGTGCGCCGGGGCGGGCGGCTGCCGGTGCCGATGCTGGCCGCCTTGGATGAGGCCGCCAACATCGTCAAGTGGGCTGAGTTGCCGAAGATGTACTCCCACTTCGGATCTCGCGGCATCGTCGTCATGACGGTTCTGCAGTCGTGGGCTCAGGGTGTGCGCTGCTGGGGCGAGGACGGCATGAAGGCGCTGTGGTCAGCGGCCAATGTCCGCACCCTCGGCCCCGGCCTGGCCGATGCGGAGTTCCTGGCGCGGATCTCGGATCTGGTCGGCCCGCACTACGAGGTCACCAGCTCGATGACCAAATCCAAGTCGAAGGACGGCCGTGGGACGAGCACGTCCTGGTCGCGCACGACCGAAACCACCCTCACCACAAGTGATCTCGCGGCCATCCCGCCCGGGCGCGCGCTGGTGCTGGCCAGCGGGCACCGCCCGGTGCTGGTGCGGCTCATCCCGTGGTGGGAGCGCCCCTACCAGGAAGCGGTGCAGGACTCGCTGAACCGCTTCGACCCCGCCAAGACCTCCACCACCGAGCAGGAAGGCGAAGCCGCATGAGCAACCCCACGAACGGACAGTCCAGCCAGGCCGGGACCAACCCGGCCGATCCGGCGCAGGCGATGGCTGAGGCGGTGGCCCAGGCCACGGCGATCTCTCCGCAGCAGCTGAGCGCGGCCCTGGCCGATGCGGTGCGCCGCGCGGTGGGTGCCCAGGTCGCCGAGGTGGCCAAGAAGGTCGCCAAGTCGGCGCTGGGGGAGTTGCTGACCGACGAAGTCGTCGCCGGGATGCACGAGAGCGCGCAGGCCGCCGCGGCCGAAGCCCTCGCGCCCCCGACTCCGCAGCAGCAGGAGGCCGAGGCCGAGCGCAAGGAGCTGCATTTCAAGACGGTCGAGGATTTCGTGCGCGAATACCTCTCGCCGTGCTATGCGCGGGAGGTTTCGCGTAGCGGGCTGGAGGGGCAGATCCGCTGGTGCCCGATGTGGCACGAGCACGCCGAGGCGGTGGCCCGGTTGACCGCGATGTGGCGGGCGTGGGAGCACCTGCGCCACGGCGAGGACGTGCAGATGTCGCAGTTCTGGCGTGATCACGCCGATCACCACATGGCGCACCTGTTCGACCCCAAAGGCACGTTCGAGCACTGCAGCGTGGCCAAGGGGCACTCGGAGAAGCTGGTGCCGCTGCCGTTGGAGGCCGCACCGCCCGGCGCGTTCGGTGAGGCCTACGAGCAGCTCGAATCCGGGCTGATCGTCCCCACCGGCGTGGTGTCGCGCGGTGAGGTTGTTCTGGAGTTCCCGTGACGACCACGCAGCATGGCAGCTTCGAGACCATCACCGCCGCCCTCGAACGCGAGGTCGGTATGGGACGGGCGTCGGGGGCGTGGACGAAGTACTGCTGCCCGGTCCATGAGGCCGGCGGCGGCCACCACAACCCCTCGTTGGGGGTCAAATACAGCCCCGCCGAGCAGCGCACCAAGGTGCGCTGCTTCGCGGGCTGCGACGACCGCGACGTGCTCGGCGCGCTCGGGCTGAAGGTGCGGGATCTATTCGACACCCCGATCACCCGCACCCGCGACGACCGCCGCCGCGCACCACGGGTCCGGCCACGCCAGATCACTCGCGCCGACCGCGCGATCGACGCGGCCGGACTGCCGTTGACCAAGCCGCACAAGGACCTCGGCCGCCAGACCTCGGCGGAGCGGGCGACCGCGACCTACCCGTACGCACGTCCCGACGGCACCGTCGCCGGTGAGGTCATCCGCAAAGAAGCACGCTACGAGCACGGCACCGGCAAGTCGTTCTACCAGCGGCGTTGGACCGAAAACGGTATGCAGGCAGGCGGTTTCGAGCCGATCCCGTTCCAGCTGCCCAGGGTGCTCGACGCGATCGAGGCCGGGGAGCCGATCTTCATCGTCGAAGGCGAGAAAGACGTTCTCGCCGCAGAACAGGCCGGAGTCACCGCGACCTGCAACGCGATGGGCGCGGGCAAGTGGCGACCCGAGCACGCCCAATGGCTGCGCGGTGCGACCGAGGTCGTCATCGTCGCCGACCGCGACGCCCCCGGATACCGGCATGCCGACCGTGTGATGGACAGCCTCGCCGGACACGTCGGCCGGATCCGGGTGGTCCAAGCCCGCGACGGCAAGGACCTCAGCGACCACCTCAGCGCCGGTCACGACATCGGCGAACTCGACCCGATCCCGTTCCTCGACCCGCACACCACGCGGTCCTCGGTCGCGGCGGCCTCGACCGCCGGGCAGATCGCCGCGACAGCCGGGGTGGTCACCCCAACCACCACCCCTGAACCCAACCTTGATGGAGGCACACCCATGGACGCCGCACCGATCCAGCACGACGACACCGTCGACCACATGGGATCGCATTTCAGCCGGTTCCTGCAGCAGTTGTTCCAGCAGATCCTGATGCTGGCTCAGCACGCCGCCGAGCAGCGCCGCCGCGCCGCCGAGAAGGCGCTGCGCGAGGCCGTGGAAGAACAGCGCGAGTACGCCGTCCGCCAGGCCGCCGAGCAGAAAGCAGTCGAAACCCGGCTGGCGAAGATGGCCAAACAGGGCTGGGACACCGCCTCACGCAGCGAACTGGCCGCCGCCCTGCAAGACGCGGCCGCATGGGCACCCGACAGCCAGTACGCCAAGCACACCCTCGCCGAGCTGGCCTTCCACATCCGCGCCCGCTACGGCGTGGCGGTCGACCCGGACACCGGCAAAGTCACCGTCGAGGCCTCCCAGGATGTGGTCGGGGCGCTGGCGGCCGTGGAGCGTGACCGGGCCACAGCTTCGCGTGTGCGCACCGCGCAGGACCAGATGACCGCGATCGTCGCGGCCGAGCCGAACGTCGACGAGTCCAACAAGCCCGGGCTGTATGCCGACATCGAGGAGTGGCGGCGCAATCCGTCCGGACGCAGCCTTTCGGAGCTGGGCCAGAAGATGAAGGCCGCCGGCGTCGGGGAGAAGACCCGCGCCCGGGTCCGCTTCGCCGCGGTCTACCTCGCGTTGCCCGAGGGTGAGATGCCGATCGCCGAACTCGGTGCGGTCGCGGCGCTGTCGGCCACGGCCGAGCTGCGGCGCATGGGTGAACCGCTCGTCGACCCGGGCGAGGTGATCAAGCCACAGGTCGATGAGCTGCTGGTGAAGTATCAGGACTACGCGCGCACCGGGCGCGACACCAGCCCGATCGCCGAGCAGCTCAGCGCCGCTATCGCGGTGATGACGCCAGAGGATCAAGAAACAGCGCGCGAGCGGGGCAAGGCGATTCGGTCGGCGCCGTCCGGGGTGTACAAGCCGCTGTGGCCCGACCATGTCGACCGGCGCGAGCTGGACGCGGTCGTGCGCATGTACGCGATGGTTGCCCCGCAGGTCGAGGGCAGCGCCGCCAACGAGGAACCCCTCGACCCGGCGGCGGTGACCGCGCTGCGGGAGCGCGCCGCCAAGCACCGTGGCGAGATCGATCGCGCCCTGCGCTCCGGTGAAGGCCTGCACGAGCTGGAGAAGATCCAGCTCAAAGCGGTGCTGCGGGATATCGAGGCCGGGAAGACCGAGGTCCCGGAGCTGCTGTTCGCCGACGACACCACCGCTGCCGCCCTGGACGCCTCGCGTAGCGACCAGATCGCCCACGACACCAACACCCACCACCGCCGCCAGCTCGATCAGATCCTGTCCACCGCGTCGGTGCCGCCGGAGGTGGCGCGCCACGCCGACACCGAGATCCGCTCGGTGTTCCACCACCAAACCCAGCTCGCTGCAGGTCACTGGTCCCTCGGCGACTACGAACAGCGCGGCACCGCCGCCAAACTCGACGCCCATCTCAACGCCGCCGGTATCTCCGAACCGGTCCGTAACCGGGTCCGCAACCATCTCGACCAGGCCGCGGGGGAGTGCGCCATCGCGGGCAAGCAGGCCCGCCGGATCCAGGAGCGCTGGGACGAGCGCCGCGAACTCGTCGCCGCAAGCCGGGCTGCGGTCGAACCGGTCTCCTACGACAGCGACCAGCGCCGCCAGGCCACCGAGGCCGGGCTGCGCTCGGCGGGGCTGTCCGAACGCGTGATCTCCGCGCGGATGGCCGCCGATGCCGGGCACGCCACCCCACCCAGCGCGGCCGTCAACAACAACCCCGGCAAGGAGCGCGGCGCCCGCCGCACCGCACCCGGGCAAGGCGTGTACCGCGCCACCCATCGCGGCCGTGGCGACCAGCGCGGCCAAGGCAAGTAGCGGCGAGGACCAGGGCCGTGACCACCGTCGACGAGGCTCCAGACAACTCCCGCCAGGAGTTCGACTGGGGCCTCGCCCCGTCTCACCTGAAAACCCGCCGCCAACTCCGCGACATGGGCAAAAGCCCCGGAAAGTCCTTCGTCGGCCACATGGTCGGCAAGTTCCGTGGACGGCGTATAGCGGCTCAAATGTTCGACTCCCGCCGCGCCCCCGACAAGCGCGGGCCCAGCGCCGCGCAGCTGGCCGCGATCGACAAGGCCACCCGTGAGCACCAGCTCCGAGCCGCCGAACGGCGTGGATTCTCCCGCGCCGAGATGAACGGCCCGATCGAACCCGCTCCCGGCTGGGAGCACAACCCCACCGAAAAGGAAGAAGAGATCATGTCCGACAACACATTCGACAATGCCGAAGCGATCACCGACCTGTTCGAGATGCATCAGCGTGCCGATCAGCTCGAACAGATGCTCGACGAGGCTCACCACGTCGCAACGACAGCGCCGGACGATCACGCCGCCGAGGCAGTGGTCCGGGCCCAAGAGCGCCTCGATGCCCATCTGCGCCGCTACCGAGGCGAGTTGAACAACAATCCGCACTGGGATTCCCACTACGCCACCATCGACCAGGCCGACAAACCGCAGGTCCAGGCCCCCGAGCAACTGGGGCTCGACACCCCGACCGGGCACGGTCAGCGGATGGCATACCTGCTGGCCACGGTCGCGGTCAACCAGGCCCGCTACCGCGACCAGCGCCTGGCGAAGGCTGTCGAACAGGCCCAGGCCCTCGGGGGTGACGCGGTCGAGGAACTCGTCACCAGAGGCGAGCAGACCCAGGCCCGCGCCGAGGCCCGCCTGGAAGCGAGGCGCCAGGACAATCCAACGGCCGCTGTGCAGGCGCTGGCTGATGCGCTGGTGTGGCACCCCAACTCCGAGATCGCCACGAAGCATCTGCGTCAGCTCACCTACGACTACGCCGAGCAGTGGGGCGTGGTTGTCGACGCCGACGAGTTCGCCGTCAGCATCGACCCGAACTTCGACGCGGTCGACGCGCAAAACCACGCCGAAGCATGGCGGCTGTTCGACCGTGAGTCCGCCGTGATGGACTTCGTATCCGCTATGGCACTGCTCGACACTGCGAAGGGCGCTGCGATGGAGGCGATTTCGGAATGGCGGGGAATCGGGATCTCCCCGGCCGATCCACGGGCACACCTGCGCGACGAGGCCGCCCGACGCGAGCAGTTGAGCGTTGATCTGGCGGCGGCGAAGCTGCCCGAGCCCGACCGGGCCCGTGTCGAGTTCGTCGTCGACTACCTGCGCGGGAACACCGCCGACGTCGATCTGCTCGACAGCCCGGTCATCGTCGACCCGGGCGAGGAGGCCCGTGGGCGGGTGCCGCGGCTGCTGGAGTTGTTCGCGAACGATCCCAGGGCCGCGAAGGTGGTGGGCGAGGAGATCGCGGTTATGACCGCCGCCGATCAGGATCGGGTCCGCCAGGCCGGGACCGAGATCGCCCGAGGCGGTGAGGTCGATTTCAAGCTGTGGCCCGATCACGTCGACCGCTACGAACTCGGCGAAGCACTCGCCGAGTATGCCGCCGATTATGGCGAATTGCGTAGCGAGGCCGACTATCTCGCCACCGGTGGCTACAGCGAGGAGGAACATGAGCGGCTCGGCGCGGAAGACATTCCGGGCGTCGGCGACGAGACCGGCGATCGGATCACCCGTGTCGCGCAGCAGCGCGACCAGCTGCGCGACACGATCCTGAACGGCAAGGGTCTGGCCCCGGTGGAGCGTGCACATCTGTCTGAAGTGCTCGGCGACATCGACGCCGGACGCATCCGCGACCACAAGGACCTGCCGGAGCTGTTGTTCGCCGACGAGCGCACCAAAGCTGATGCCGACGTCAATCGTGTCGGTGTGCCCGCCTCCCGGCTCTCAACCGCCACCCGGGAGGAGATCACCCAGCGCATCGAGGCATCCAGCGCCGAACCCCAGGGCTGGGACGCCGAACGCCTCAACGGCGCAGTGTCTTCGATCGGGGATTCGCTCTACAGCGTGGCCTGCGGTGCCCGCGGCAACGGTGGCATCGAGGACGAACGCAAGTCCTACGCCGACAAACGCGCCCGCCTGGGCAAGGAGTTGGTCAAGGCGGGCGTCGACGAAGCGGCACGCGCCGAGATCCGCGAGCTTGTCGACGACCGCGCCCGCCAGGCCGGAGTGCTCGGCACCGCCGCCGCACAGCGCGAGCAGCGGTGGCAAGCCAAAACCGATCGGGTAGTCGCCGCGCGTGACAACGCGGTCGCCCAGCGCCTGGCCGCCACCGCCGGACGCGCACAGAACGGTCGGGCCTGCACCACCAACCGTCCCGACCGGGCCGCGCAGACCGCCTCCCCTGCACCGGCCCGCGTGGCAGGACGGCGCAATCTGCACAGTGCGGAGATCGGTCGATGAGCCTCGAATCCGTCGACATGTTCGTCATCGCCCGCCTCGACGACGACGTCGCGGTGGCCGACCTCTACAGCTGCGAAATCCACTACGACGCCGCCGACGGCACCGAGGCCGGTCCCACCGTGGAGGCGTCGTGGGGTTCGGTCGCCAGCGAGCCCACCGCCCCGGCCACTCTCGGCGCGCTCGACCAGGCGCTCACCGAGTTCGGCTACCGCCGCACCACTGACTGGCACAAGCGAGTCACCGCCTCCGGTGCCGTGCGGTACTTCGCCAACGCCACCATCGGCATCGAGCAGGTGTGACCGGCAACAGGTAGCCGCCACACATAGCTGAGGGCCCTCACCCGAATCCTGGTCGGGTGAGGGCCCTCGTCATGTTGCCATTCGGTTGAGCAGGAGTCCGGACCCGCAATCACTCAGGCTGTCGCAACCCTTCGGACTATTGGCACGATAGTTGCATATCTGGGCAAGATATTTACCGGCATTGCGGTATTATCGTGCCATGGATAGCGAAAGTCGCGCCACGCTCGTGGTCGAACTAGCTTCGGAGCAGTCGGGGCTGGTCACCAGTCGACAGGCGCGTGCGGCTGCGTCGGTGACTCCTCAGCAGATCAAGCGCATGGCGGATTCCGGGATGCTGCAGCGGCTGCATCACGGTATCTACCGGCTCGCCCATGTGCCAGATGACAAGCACCTGGATAAGCGTCTTGCGTGGGTCGCCCTAGATCCAGAGCAAGTGATCTGGGATCGCCTGGATCAGGACGTACCGACCGGTGTCCTGTCCCATCGCAGTGCTGCCGAGATGTATCGGCTGGGCGACCTGGACGCCGACGTCGTGGAGCTGACGGCGACCCGCCGGATCCGGCTCTCGCTGCCCAACGTCACCGTCCACCGGGGTCATCTCAGTCGGGACGACTGGCAGATCGTTGACGGGCTGCCTGTAACCAACCCAGTCCGCACCATCGGTGATCTCGCCGCCACGTCCACTGACGCTGGTCATCTCGCAACGGTTGTCCGCGACGCCCTTACCCGCGATCTCGCCACAACCGAGGAGGTCGTCTCGGTACTGGCCCCGCATGCCTTCGATTACGGTCACCGTCCGCTCGACGGTCAGGTGTTCCTCGACGCACTTATCGAGCAGGCCGGAGTGCCAGCCACCACTCTGGCGGTGGCGGACATTGCCAGGAAAATCGCTGGTGCCACGCCCAGCCGTGAGCTGGTTTCCTCCCAACAATCCATCGCAGCCTTTGCACCCATGGCCGCAGCTCTCGCGCCCCAGATGGAGCGGCTCAACGCCGAGGTGGCCCGCGCGATCACGCCCCTGCTCAAGGCCCAAGTGACCCGCACGATCACGCCTGCGCTCGAAGCCGAGGTGGCCCGTGCGATCACGCCTGCGCTCGAAGCGATTCGGCACGTGGCCACGCAACTCAACTCACCAGAACTCGAAGCCGCGCGGGCGGCAGCCGCACAGATCCCATCAGAGCTCGAGACGATGCGACGAGCAGCCGCACAGATCTCACCACAGCTCGAGAACATGCAACGAGCAGCTGCCACGCAACTCAACTCACCAGAACTCGAAGCCGCGCGGGCGGCAGCCGCACAGATCTCACCAGAGCTCGAAGCCATCCGGCACGTGGCCGCACAGATCTCACCACAGCTCGAAGCCATCCGGCACGTGGCCGCACAACTCAACTCTCCAGCGTTCCAGGCCATGCAGAACGCTGCCGCACAACTCAATTCGCCGCCGCACGAAGCCGCGCGAAACGCCGCCGCACGGGCGAACGAGACCAAGCGGTGAGCCCAACATCTCGTAATCCGCAGGCTGTCCGAACGAGTGTCTCTGACCGACTTAACAAGTACGCCGAGAAGAACGGGCAGAACCCCAACCTCGTGCGACGCCGGTTTGTCATCGCGCGATTTCTCGCCCGTGTCTTCGATATCGACCCGGACGGTTGGATACTCAAGGGTGGTATCGGGATGATGGTGCGTCTTCCACAGGCCCGCTACAGCAAAGACATCGATCTGCTGGTCGCAACAGACGCGCAGAACCCCATCGACGAACTTCGCCGCACTGTCCGCGACCACCACCTCGACCACTTCCGATTCCAAGTGGGACCGCCGACAGCCCTGAGCAACCGGAAGGGATCCACCGTCAAGGTCACCGCCTCGATCGGTGGGAAAGAGTTCGACACGTTCACGCTCGACATCGTCGATGCCCGCCGCGAACTCGTAGGACCAGTCGAACGCCACCCGCTACCACGACTGGTGGACACCGACGACTTCCCGCTTGAAACCAGCGTGCAGCTCTACCCCCTCGCCGATCAGATAGCCGACAAGCTCTGTGCAATGTATGAGACCTTCGGGCTCGCTGGCACAGTGTCCGGCCGCTACCGCGACCTCGTTGATCTCCTGCTGATCAGCATGTTCCTACCCATCGATCTTGCGTCCACTGTCGAAGCCGTAGAACGGGAGAGAGCTCTCCGCGGCATCCCCGCACTGCCGATCACCCTTGAAAGCCCAGGTCCGGGTTGGACGACTCAATGGGGACCCACTGCCCGCAATAGCCCACTTACCACCGACTACCACGACCTCAACGCTGCACTCGTCGCCGCAGGCCGCTGCTACAACCGAATCCTCAGCTCACTCCCCGGTGCCCAGGAGGATGCGGTGTGGCGTCATGAGCACGGTGTCTGGGGACGCCATCGCTAAGTTCGGCTAGCTCGATCGTGAGCCCAGGTGTCGAAGATTGATCACCTGCCGGTAGGACTGCCGCCGGCGGCGACCCCGACACCTCCCAGAGCGGCGCGAGGCGGATCACCCGGCCGGAGGAGCGAGGCTCAGCAGTTCGGCTGGAACGGGTAACACCCGCGCGGGGGCGCGGCTGGTGGTGGTGGAGCCTGAACGGGTGGCGCAGGTGGCGCAGGCTCCTCGGCCACGGGTGCTGGGGCAGGCTCTGTGCTGTCCTGCTGGACTATTTCTGGGGTGCTCGTTCCCCGAGGCTCGTCGTTCGAGTCGGTGGGAAGAACCAGCCACACGCCCAGGCAGATCGCCGCGACCACGGCTGCCGCCGCGATCAGGGGCCCGGCCCGCCCTGGCTTGTGTGGTTCTGAAATGTCAACAGGCAGTGGCGGTTCAGGCTGATGGCGCTCAGCGGTGTCGCCGGGTGCCCGCCCGAGATCACGCGGAACGGGCACCCGGGCAGACGCTGTCCGAGGCTCCGACGTCGTCGGTGCCTCAGGTACAGCCCTCGGCGGTGTCGTGGGCACAGCTTGAGGCTGCGGCGTGGGTGGCGGCGTGGGGATCAGGCGCAGCTGTGGTCGCGGATTCTCCCTCCGTGCCGGTGGGGCCTGCGGCGGGGATATGGGCAGGGCGCGTTCGAGAGCAGCGGGAGAGATGTCCGGCGGCAGAGGGATTTGCCCGCGCCGGATCTGTATGTGCCGCACTTCGATATCGCCCTGGCGCTCGATGCGGAATCGGCCCGTGGAGTACCAGTCGTCGTAGGTGCCGTCGCCGCTGTGGTGGCGGCCGCCGCACTCGCACACGCATTCCCATACCGTGTCCGGGCGAGCGTTCTTGCAGCTGTGGGTGCACGTCATCGTCGGTGAGACCTGTAGTCGCATCTCGATCTCGCCGTACCGGTCGGCCATCGCCGCCGCCAAAGGTAGCAAGTGGGTGGCGCTGAGCTCCCAGACCTTGAGGTGGCCGTGAACGGCCGGTTTGATCGGTGCGCCCTTGCCTACGACCGCCCTGATCCAGGGTTTGTTCGAGAAGCCTTCGTAGGGCAGGTACACCCGTAGAGGACCGTTCGTGGCCCGCTTGCGGGACCCACCCAGCAGTACCGTCCGCTCCAACCACGGCCCTTCTGACACCCGCGATCCCCCTTCTTGATCTCGGCAGCCGCACAATGATTCGCTGGCTGAGACTGATCGCGGGATCCAGTGTGAACTCCGGCACCGACAACATTCGCGAGTTTTACCCCGCATCGGATGCTTCCTGTTACGACGAATCGTCTTGTGGCCGGGCCGATTCGGGCCGTTTCCTGATCTCCGAAAGCGGGTGGAATCCGCCGGTAGCCGCGACAATCGCAAGATGGGCCTGGCGCTTGCGCCAGGCTGAGGAAGAGCCGGGCAGGCTGCTGAGGGGGGTCGGGATGGGAAGACGACGTGGTCGCCGCGGATCAAACGCAGCGGCGTTCATGTTCATGGCCGCTGTTGCCGCGCTAGTGGTTGCACCCAAGGTCGCGGACATCGCCCAACAGCAAGCCGTGATACTCGGCTCTGTTGGAGCGTGTGCGTTGGCGGTCGCTGCCGTCGCCGCCGCGCTGGCGGTGCTTCACCGCCGCCGGGTGCGTGCGCGCGATGACGCGCGAGTGCTGGCGGCGCTACGGCAGAACTCGCTGAGTCCCTCCGAGTTCGAGGAAGCGCTGGCCGCGTTGTGCCGCCGCGACGGCTGCACCGACGTCCGAGTGGTCGGCGGATCCGGCGACCTGGGCGCCGACGTGATCGCGCGGGCACCGGATGGCCGCCGAATCGTGCTGCAGGCCAAGCGATATCGCAACGGCCGCAGCGTGGGCAGCCAAGACGTGCAGCGCTTCGGCGGAACCGCGCACACCATCCACGGCGCCGACGTCGCGGCCGTGGTGACGCAAGCACGCGCGTACGCGGCCAAGGCCGGGATCCTGCTCATGCCAGCAAAAGCGCTCGCAGCGTGGGAATCACAGACCGGGCCGACTCCCTGGAACTGAGCCCGAGAAAACGTCGGACCGTCAGGGATGATCCGCACCCCTTGCGAACAGGGCGGCGCGCTCGTCGGCGGTGAGCCAGCGCAAGGCCAGCGCCTGCCAAGGGTGAGAGCGGCAATCGATCCATTCGCCGGCTTGGGTCTGACGTAGAAGGGCCTCTCGGAACAGGACTCGGTCGACGTCGGACATCGACTCCTCAACGACTGCGGCGTCGAATTCGCGCATCTTGTCCGCGCGGACGCTGATGGCCCAAGGGATTTGCGCGGGGGTGCCGGTGAGTTCCGGCCATCCAGCGACGCGGGCCGCCTCGGCGTTGGCCGCGTTGATGCCATCGTGCGCGCTCATGTAGATGATGGTGCAGCAGGGCACCGACAGACATGCCTGTGTTGTCGTCGTTCGGCTACGATCGAACTCCTTGGGTCGTACGCGACCTTGAAGGGTGTCACAGCGGAGCCGAGAGACTAGAGCGAAGAGCGGCCGGGCTCAGACGAGCCTGGTTCAGAAGAGACCAGTAACTGTCTGCAGTACCCCGGGTGCGAAACGGCTCCGAGCGCCCGGTTCGACCATCCAATTCGGGATGGCTGAACCGGCGACGCTATACCCACCTGACCCCGGTGACGCTGTCCCCCAGATCGTTTGGGGTTCTTCACGTGTCCAGTTCTGTGCCCGATGTCATTACTGCCATCGTCGGAGTGGCCTGGCTTCCTCGGTCCGTGCTGCTGTGCATCCTTGTGACGACCGCAGTGTTTGCAAAGACTCGAACTCGGCGCGAGGCTGCGCGCCAAATTCTCGCCACGCTGTGGCCAACACGGCACACCGACGACACCAATCGGTAGGCGGTGCCGTGAATTGAAGACGCAACGCCTACCTCACGCCGAGGACGGGCATGGTGTCGTCGAGATCGCTTGCGCAACAACTCATCAGCTCTGTGGTCTTACACAAGGCTGGTGCGTGTGTTGCCTTGCCGGACTTCGAAAACGCCATTGCCGATAGGGACGGAGTCCCGGTCGATCTCTTCTTGCCATTCCGGCGGCCACTTCGTCTGCGCCGACCAGCGCAGTCCGTCCAGGTCTTCCTTTTGCAGGCCGGCTTCACGGAGGTCATCTCCGGTGAAGTCGTTCACGGCGTGAATGGCGTCGGCGATCTTCAGCATCAAGGTAGACAGGCCCCGAACCACCGCCTCGCGGGGGGGATTGGCCACGCCCCGAACCACCGCCTCGTCGGCGAAGCGCCTGTGAACGACATCATTACGCCACTTGTGTGCCTGATCCGTGAGCTGTTTCGCTTCTATCGCGCGCTGTGACCAGTGGTTCAGCAGTTCTTCTTTCGGCGATCGGTGTATCGGGAGATGACCCCGTATGTAGAAAGCGCCTTCGTCCAACCCTCGCTTGAGAGCCTCGTACAGGTCGTCGAACCGCCCGTGGTTGGCCACGATCCATCGGGCCCAGAAGTCGGCGGATTCGTGGGGGGTGTGGGTGGTGCATCGTTCGCCGCTGTCTGCCAGTTCTTTAGCGGTCTGGTATGCCAGCTCAAGTCCATTCCGCAGTATGTGGCCCCGTAGTGCCCAGCGATCATGGATCGAGAGCGTCTTGATGGCCCTGATCTCGTCATCGCTGTATTCCTCGGGTTCCCGAGTTCGCTTGGTGCCTTGCCGCGCCTCCGGCACGGGCCGAGCTTCGGGCACGATAGCGGCAAGCCCGGATTCGAGATCGAGGACGTCGCCGAGGTCGTCGTCCAACACCTCGTACTGGGCAGCGATCAGAACTTCGCGTAGTCCCGCTTCGAGATCGAGGACCGTGGCGAGATCGGCGTCCAACGCGTCGCGCTGCGCGATGAGCCACTGGTCCAGTGCAGTGCCATCACCGGTGTAGTCGGTCAT